>JAADIN010000126.1 GCA_013151315.1 Planctomycetota bacterium
ATAAAAGTCAACAATAAAAACGACTCGGAGAGGCGTTCTACTCTGGCTTTGGGTCTGCGCACTAATACTTGGCACTCAGGTTATGAAAAATATCCTGCAACCGAAGGCCATAGGTGCGGTAGCGAACCTTCGAACGCGACCAACCTGCACCCGGGGTATGGGCGTAGTGCGATCGCGTGTGCTTGTACATAAACTCGTGCGGCATCAACGGTTGGTAGGTCACGTAAGTGTGCCCTACACGCGCCGGTACCGGACGAGGCGACACATACATCGCGGCCGCGGTTCCGCTCGGGTTGGGCCCGACTTGGTAGTTGGCGAACAGATCGTTTTTGCTCTGATAGCTAATGATTCGCTTCCAACGGCCTTCCGTAGCACTTGCCTCCGATCCGCAAAGCCAAGATCCGGCCAACAGAGCCACAATCAGACTCGCGGGAACCAATCGGTGAACCATAATCCCCTCCTGATAAAAATAATTTCGAGCCCGACCGGGTAGGCAGCCCTGTTGGGGCCGGTGGTCTAGCTGCGAGGTCCTCACCCTGATGCTTGTCGGCCAGTGCGAGTCCTAACGATGAGTTTTTATCTACCGGACGTAACGGTCGTCCGAAATAGACTGCCAGAAGCGGAATACGCGCCCTGGGTACTTAGCCGACATGCCGTTATAATCCCTACATTCCTACCTACATCCTGGTATTCGACAGTTGAGAATTGGCAAAAAGGAGACGCCCCCTTGGCGACCGCGAAACGCAAGAAAGCACCCAAGAAACAACCCTCGGCGGTGTCAAAAAATGGTGCCGCACCCAAACGTCGCTCAACGGCCAAAGCGATGGCCGCCAGCCAGCGCGATATCTCGGTCAGCGAGTTTTTTGCCAAAAACCGGCATTTGCTCGGTTTTGACAATCCGCGCAAGGCGCTGCTAACGACCGTCAAAGAAGCGGTCGACAATTCGCTCGACGCCTGCGAAGAGGCCGGCATCCTGCCCGAGATTTGGGTCCATATCGAGCAGACCGGCTCCGACCGTTACAAAGTCGGCATCCAAGACAACGGCCCCGGCATCCTCAAAAAGCAAATCCCGCTCATCTTCGGCAAGCTGCTCTACGGCTCCAAATTTCACCGGCTCCGGCAAAGTCGTGGCCAACAGGGCATCGGCATCAGCGCCGCCGGCATGTACGGCGTACAGACGACTGGCAAGCCGGTAAAAATCATCTCCAAAGTCTCGGTCCGCAAGCCGGCTCACTACTACGAAATCCAAATCGACACGAAGATCAACCAGCCAAAAATTCTTAACGGCAAAGGCAACGGCGTCGACATCGATCCGGGCGAAAAGGGCGCGAAGTACATCGAAAAACACGGCATCGAGTGGGTCGACCAGCCACATGGCACGCGCGTCACCATCGAGCTGCAAGCCAAGTTCACGCGAGGGCGAGGCAGCGTCGGCGAGTATCTCGAACAGACCGCGATCGCCAATCCGCACGTCACGATCCACTATTGCGACCCCGACGATTTTGAATACGACTACGAGGCAACCGCCGACGCGCTGCCCAAAGAGCCAAAGGAAATCAAACCGCATCCCTACGGCATCGAAGTCGGTCGACTCGCAGCCATGGTCGAAGAAGTCGAGCCGATGACGCTCGCCGAATTTCTCCGCACTCGTTTTTCTCGCGTCACGCCGGCCATTGCCAAACGGATCTGCGAAACGGCGAAAGTAAGTTCTCGCACAAAAACCACCAAAGTCGGCCGACAAGAATCCGACGCACTCTACCAAGCAATCCAAGCAACAAAAATCTCCAACCCGTCGACCGACTGCATCTGCCCGATCGGCGAAGACCTTATCCTGAAAGGTTTGCATCACGTCGTGCCGGCTGAGTTTTATGTCGCCGCCACGCGCCCGCCAGCCGTTTATCGGGGAAACCCATTTCAAATCGAGGTCGGCCTCGCCTATGGCGGCACCGCGCCGACGCAAAACATCACCAAGGAGCTGCTACTCGAACTGCTCGACGAGACCGACGCCCGAACCCTCCGGCAGTTTCTCATCCACACTTTCAATGGCCTGGGCTCCGACGCAGCCGACCGAATCATCAAAGCCGCCTCGCTCAGCACCCGACAAGCACCCGGCAAACTCAAGCCCAAAGACACCGAAAAACTTCTCTCGGCGATGAAAAACGTCAACATCTCCGATGGCCAAACGATGGAAGTGATGCGCTACGCCAATCGCGTGCCGCTCCAATTCCAGCAAGCCGCCTGTGCAGTCACGCAAACCGTGCTCGCGACCAATTGGCGCAGCTACGGCCTCTCGCAATCGCGCGGCTCGCTCCCCCGCGGGCCCGTTTCGCTGATGATCCACATCGCCAGCGTCTGGGTCCCTTTTACGAGCGAATCGAAGGAAGCGATTGCCAATTATCCCGAAATTCAAAAAGAGATTCGCCTCGGCCTGCAAGCGGTCGGCCGCAAGCTGGGCATGTATCTGCGTCGTCGACTCAAAGTCAAACAGCAAACCGATCGGCGTGAAGTCTTTTTGCGTTACCTCAAGGAAGTCTCCTTGGCGGTGAGCGAAATCAACGGCGCGAAGCAGTCCGAGCTGTACGATCAGCTCGTGAAAGTTGCTAAAAAACACACGGCCGAGGCCGACATGAAGCTCGACGACCGAGGCCGACCGATCGAAGAAAAACCCGAGGAGTTGAACCTGGGCGACAATGTGCTTATCGTCGACCCAACAACACACGCTGCGGCGATCAACCGCACCAGTCAAGAAGATGACTCTGAAGAAGAAACTGAAGAATAGCCTCACGCAGAGGGATCGAGTCTCTGCGTCTTTGCGCCTCTGCGTGAAAACTTTTTTGAAATTTAGCGAGCAATTTGATGGCCAAGAAAAAACCTCTCCCCCGAACCCGCAAGCCCAAAGCAAAACTCTCGCCGCGCGATAAAAAGACGATGGCCCGACTCACGGGGCTGGCCGATCGGGTCGTCACGGCCGCCAACGCCCGACGCGATCCGTACGTCGAAATCCCCTCACGCACTCTGTCGAACGTCCACTACAGCCCGCGCAAGCGGATCCTCGAGATGGGCAACAACAAAAACCGGCGACAGCTTTTTGATTTATCGCAGGCGAAGGCCTACATGCGTACCGTGCTCGTAGCCAGCGGTTGCAAACAACTGCTCGATCAAGGCAAGACGACCAGCCTTCGAGGTTTGTATTACATGCTCAAACACACGATCGAAGGCGCCAAAGAAAATACGTTTGATGAGCAAAATGAGTGCGATACGATTATCGAAGATGTCGAAGTGCTGCTCAATTCGATCCGCGAGGAGCTGCATTTGTATGCTGAAAATCGTGGGGCGATGGTGGGCAACATCACACTCCGCGATCGGGGCGATGTGATCGATTGTTCGCGGATGGGGTCGGGCGGCTACGCGATCCCTTCGATCGTCGAACCGGAGGTGATCGAGCTCAGCCGAAAAAAGTGTGACGCCAAGTTCATCCTGCATGTCGAAAAAGGGACCGTTTGGCAACGGTTCAATGAGGACAAGTTTTGGGAAAAACACAATTGCATCCTCACGCACGGTGCCGGTCAACCACCGCGCGGAGTCCGGCGCATCCTGCACCGCATGCACAACGAGCTCAAGTTGCCGATCTACTGTGTGCTCGATAACGACCCTTGGGGATACTACATCTACAGCGTACTGAAGCAGGGTTCGATCAATTTGGCCTTTGAATCGCAGCGCATGGCGATTCCCGACGCCAAGTATCTCGGCCTACGCAGCATCGATTTCGATCGCTGTGGTCTTTCCGACGGCGTGAAAATCGCGTTGAACGAAAACGATCGCAAGCGAGCCAAGCAAATTGCCAAGTACCCGTGGTTCGAAAAAAAGCGTCCGTGGCAAAGCGAAATCGCTCGCATGTTGAAGAACGATTTCAAGCTCGAAGTCGAATCGCTCATCAGCAAAGATATCAGCTACGTGACCGAGGTTTACGTGCCGGAGCGACTTGAGGCGAAGGATTGGCTCGATTGAATTTGAGTAACACTTCAGCCGTCTGCGTGATTCTTTTCCAAACGCCTTGCTACAGATGGCTAAGCGGTTACGATTTTTTGAACCGCCTCCTAGGAAACAAGCATCTCCACAGCGCGACTTCCAAACACCAGCAAGCCAACAATCGCCGCCCCGAAGGCAACCACCGACACCGCGCCGCTAGCGATGTCGAGCGCGTCGCGAATCTCAGGGTTTTCTTCGCGCGTGATCGCGCGGGCCAAATGCTCGATTGCCGAATTAAAAAACTCGGCGGAGAAAACCATCGTGATGCACAAGATCAGCGTCAGCCACTCGGCCTGCGAAACTTGCAGCCAAGTCGCCATCGCAACGACGGCCATCGCAGCGGAAAAGTGGGCGTAAAAGCTACTTTGGCCACGAACTCCAACGGCTAGGCCTCTTAGCGCACAGGCAAATTTCTGCTTCCACCGCCCGACGAACGAACGAGACTCCCGCAGTGGCCATTTTTTCATTCCGCACTCCGAAATCCGTACTCCGCAATCGACCTATTCCAATCCAAAGGCTCCGGCCGGCGGCACCTCGATACCGGTCATGCTTGTCAGCCGTAGCTTAGGAAGAAAACGGGGCTCGACGAGAAAATTAATACCCACGTTGTCTTTGCCTGTATCGACGTTGATGCCTGCCGTCACGAGCAGTGACTCTCCAATTCGGGTCATCGAGAACGATTGTCCGATGTTGCCCGCATCGCTCAGATCGACCGTCGCCCCGCCGGTTGAAATCCATTTCGGGCTCAGCCGATAGCTGTAGCTCCCCATCAGCACGTTGCTATCGATCGGCCCCGTAATCGATCGCACCCCGAAATACGCGTTCCCGCGCGACGGACGATTGAGCAACACCCCGCCCGAGACCATACGCAAGCCATCGCCAAAAAAGTCGGCCGCCCCATCCGAGAGGATCGTAAAACGGTCGCCCAAATGCCATCGCAAATCGTAGTCGACCAGCCCCAGGTCTTGGCCAAAGTTGTCTCGATTTTCCTTGGGAAACCAAGAGGCATTCGTGTCGATCGTAAGCCAGTCGACCACATGCTGCCGCCCTGGAGCCCCGCGTTTGGTCTGCCATCGGTGACGCATCCCCATCCTCAAAGCCATCAGGTCGTCGGCGATCTCGGTCGTCGGCGAAGTGACCGATCCCTGAATTCCTGTCCGAAACGCATAAAGGCGGGGATCAAATTTGAGGCTCGTGATCGTCGGAGAAAGTGTCGGATTGAAAACCCGACGCCGCATTTCGATGATCGAAATATCGTCCAGCGGATCGTAGAGCGGCAACTCCGTGAAATTGCGGCTTGCGTCGGCGTACGAAAACTCAGCGTCAAAAACGACCTTGTGGGCTAGCCCGTTGAGATTGAACAACGAATCGCGCACTTCCGGATAGACGGCCCAGAAGGGCACACTCGCTCGCACGCCCGTATGCACGAAAGCACGCTGCAGGTCGTCGCCATCAAGGGCCTCGCCCCAATGGGCCAGCTCGCCCAGCGCAAAGGGCACCACTTTTACCGCCCCCATTCGAAACGGCAAATCAATTTCCTGTCGCGTGACCAGCCGCTCGCCTTCGGCATTTGCTTCCCACGGCAGCGGCGTAAACTGACCAGCTAGCGTGGGATTCGTCGGCGTCGTAGCCATATTAAGATTCGCATAGCCGGCCTGCGAATGCTCGAACCAAGTCAGTCGGTCGCCCAGTAGCGACTCGCCAAGCCAATAGTGATCGACACGCGGTAGCCACTGCGTCTCGGTAAAGAAATCGTTCAACTGCCCGTTCGCTTCGATCGACAGCGAGCGATTGTCGGCCAACCGTTTTAGCCGCAGGCCCGACCGAGGATCTTTCTGCTCATCCCATTCGCGTTCGTAGTACTGCTCAAGAAAAGTCCGGTCGCTCGTCCAACCCAATTCGCCGGTAAGCTCCCAGCCGTTGCGAAATCGCTGGCGATGCTGGCCGAAAAATCGAAACCGATAGTCTTCTTCCGGAGCAATCGCCCGTCGGCCCAAGCCCAAGTTATCAAGCCCCTCATCAGCGATGCCCCAAAAATCCCACAGCCCTTCGGCCGGCCCTTCAAAACCCAAAAACTCGGGCCGGTCGTACTCAAACGTCGTCCCGTGGCCGAGGCCCCGATCGCTCAAATAATCAACGCTAAGCCCCCAGTCGGTCCCCTGTGGCGCGTTGCGCATCCCGAACAACTGGTAAGCATCAATGTCGGTCCGCACCTGGGTCCCAAAAACCCGGTCGCTGCCGACTTGGATTCCATCGATGATAAATGTCGGCTTGCTGAGGTCGGTGGCAAAACGGGGCCAATAGAAAACTGGAATGCCCCGCACATAAACGGTATTGCCACGGCTCTCGGCCATCTGTCGATGGTCGACCGACGGCTCGCCCGTGCGAGGATCAAAAGCGGGGCTCTGCAAGTCCTGAAAGGAAATCTCGTTGGAGCTGAAATAATAAGCCGGCTCTTCCAAACGGCTGGTCGTAATCTGCGCATTGGTCGCGGTAAAATGCGATTGGTCAAGCTGACGAATCGCCGAGGCACGCAGCCGAATCAAACCTTGGTACTCAAAATCACCAACGCGCGGCAACGGAGTCAGCAACTCGGCATTAAGAATCACTCCCACCTTGCGGCGGACATCGTAAAACATCCGGTCGGCGTAGATGACGCGGTCGCCTTGGCGAAACTCGATGTTGCCTTCCATGTAGATTTCTAGCGGCGTGTCTTGCGACTGCAACGACTGGCCGCCGAAACCTCCGCCCAAACCGCCAGCGCCCCCTGCCGTCCAAATGACCGCCCGATCGGTGCTGATATCCACCGTACCCACCGGCCCCAATGCCGAGGGCAATCCCTCGGCTGCCAATCCTTCGATCAGCACGCGAATGCCGCCCGAAACCACCGTCACGCGGTCGCCATTAGGCTGCGGTCTCGAATCGATCGCAGGCGACGAATCGTTCCTCGGAGACATCCGAATGCTGCGCATGCCCGAAGGCAACGGCTGGACCGCATTCACGGCAGGAGAAAATTCCGTAAACTGCGCAAGCGCCAATTGCCGGCTCGCTTGCTTCTCGCCAACATCCTCCGCCCAACAGGGCACGACAAACATCGCAAAGAAAAAAGCCAGCGCGCAACACGATCGAAGTCGCGCCGAGCGGACCGAAAGCGAGCAACGCGATGGATTTCGCGAGGAGATCAGCAAGTCTCTTTCTGGCAACGTCCGACAAGCATACCGAACGCGCACAACAGTAAGCAGGAATAGGATTTACGAATAGCGAGCCTCAAAAATTG
This sequence comes from Planctomycetota bacterium, assembly GCA_013151315.1. Lineage (GTDB taxonomy): Bacteria > Planctomycetota > Planctomycetia > Pirellulales > Lacipirellulaceae > Bythopirellula. Next base: position 7,307 of record JAADIN010000126.1, read on the forward strand.
AGGCCGCGAATTGTAGGTGCTCCGCCCCGTGCGGGTCAAGTCGCCTTCCGGGCCATCTTACGATCGGTAACTCCCTACCAAGAAACGAGTTGCGACGCGAGGAAAACGGCCCTTCTGCTGCTAGCAGACGCGGGAGGAGAAGATCAGCCGTTTTGGCGCTAGCCACGGTTCTAGCCGCGAAAAGAGCGACCAGCACAAAAAGCAACGACCGCAGCTTTCCTAACACACCCGACGCGCAAGCGAGGAAAATCTGATATCCTCCATTCCCTCGCTTGCGCGTCCGCGTTAACCCAGCGATTTAGGACACAGCAAAGGCTCTTCTCAAGTCGGATGGAGATGTATCGGGAATATGCAACGCCCAAGTCAACACCCCCTGATCTCGACAAGGCTTCGCCTCTCTAGGCCCCACCTTGGCTTCAACTTGGTCGAATTGCTTGTTGTCATTGCCATCATCGGCGTTCTTGTTGCCCTGCTCCTGCCGGCAGTTCAAGCCGCCCGAGAAGCGGCTCGGAGGATGCAATGTGCGAACAACTTGAAGCAAGTAGGACTCGCTTTGCAGATGCACCACGACTCGCGGCGTGCTTTGCCGCCAGGCTGGATCGCTTACGACCTGCCTACCGGAGAGCTGGACCCCGAGGGGGAATTGGGCTGGGGTTGGGCCACGCAAATTCTACCGCAGTTGGAACAAGGAAATCTGCTCGCGGGTCGAGTGCATCGGGACCTGCCAATCGGCGATCCGGCCAACGAAGCTGCCCGACTCACCATGCTTCCCGTTTATCGCTGCCCGACCGACTCGGCAGATTCCGAGACTTGGGAAATCGAAGCGGAGGATAGCCCGGGCAACGTGCTCATGAAACTTGCCCTAAGCAACTACGTCGGTGTGTTTGGTAGGCAAGATATTGAAGACGCTCCGAACGATGGCGACGGTCCTTTCTTTCACAACAGTCGCATAGAATTCCGCCGCGTGACTGACGGCTTGAGCAAAACCTTTTTAGTGGGAGAGCGATCTTCGACGTTAGGCTACTCGACGTGGGTGGGAGTCGTGCCCGAGGGGGAAGAAGCCATGGATCGCATCTTGGGCGTCTGCAACGTGCTGCCCAACTCTCGTGAACAAGACGAGCTGGGCGAGATCGATGGGTTCAGTAGTTTGCATGCCACGGGCACCATCTTTCTCCTGGCGGATGGATCGGTCCACTGGGTGTCGGAAGATATCGACCTGACCGTTTATCAAGCGCTGGCAACGATCGCCGGCGAAGAGACTTTTGATTTGTAACGGTTTGAATGTGATAACCAATCGAGAACTTACCCGGCGCATCTGGAATCTTTCCTGGCCCACCGTGCTGTTGAGCGCGTTGGAAGCGAGCTTGGGGCTGGTCGATTTGCTGATGGTTCGTTCGTTGGGTTCCGAGGCGACCGCTGCGATCGGCGTCAGTCGGCAAGTTACCTTTTTGGTCAACATCATCGTGGTGGCCCTGGCCAGCGGCCTCATTGCCGTGGTGAGCCAAGCGGTGGGAGCCAATCGCTGGGGCGAAGCAGTACGGGCGCTGCAACAAGCCTTCCTACTGCTCGTGCTAATCGGTTTGCCGGTCGGTGCGGTCGGTGCATTTTTCAGCCCGAGACTGCTCGAAATGCTCAACGCCAATGCGGCGACGATTGCCCACGCGGCACCCTACTTGCAGATCTCCTTTCTGGGTATCCTTTTCGCTTGGGCGTGTGTCGTGGGCGCCACTTTTTTGCGTAGCGTGGGCGATGCCGTCACGCCGCTCAAAGTGGCCGTCGGCGTAGTCGGTTTGAATGTTCCGTTGAATTATCTGCTGATCCACGGTGCCGGCTTCGTCCCGGCGTTGGGTGTGCCAGGGGCGGCATGGGCCTCGGTGATCTCGCAAATGTTCGGCGCGATCGTCATCCTCATTCTGCTGAAACGTAAAGTTCGTACGCACGTCAGCCGCGACGAGCTAGTTTTTGCCAAGCAATTTTCCTTCGATTGGCCGTTGATCGGTCGGATTTTGCGAATTGGTGCGCCCATGGCGCTGGCCGGCTTGGTACGAAACGGGTCGCGGCTAGTTTTCCTAACGATTGTGGGTGCGGGAGCGATGGGCATGACCCTACACGCTGCAGTGGGCGTCGGGATGCAGGTACGATTGCTCAGTGTGCTTCCCGCTTTGGCGTTTCAAGTCGCCACCGCAGCGTTGGTAGGTCAGGCGATTGGTCGTGGTGATTTTGACGAAGCTCACCGTTTGGGTCGCCGTAGCGTGGAAATTCTCTCGTTGCTCATGGCAGGGGTCGTAGGCCTGATCGTCTTCTTTGCCCACCCTTTGGCGGCGATGCTTATCGAAGATCAAACGGTTGCAGCGACCGGCGCGATTGTCTTGCGGTGGTTCGCCTTGGCCCAGTTTTTCAGTTCACTGAATATCACGCTGCAAGGGGCCTTGATGGGAGCGGGAGACACGCTGCCCAACCTGCGTTACACGTTTTTTACCCAGTGGATATTGATGTTGCCTCTGGCCTGGATAAGCTCCGCCATCATGGCCTGGCAGCTTCATGGCCCGCTTTTGGCCTGGACCCTGGCGCCAGCCGTCTTGCTGATCCTGATTACTCGGCGTTTTTCCGGAGAGAAGTGGAAAAATATTAGGACTTAACGACTAAAAGCTACTTGATTCCTCACACTAAAAGGAGATACTCGTAGGAACTCATCTTACCGGCATCTTCACGCCTTTCATTTTACAATAGGGAGATTTGTCGCATGGCTACTTGTCACCGTTTCTCGTCATGGTTGTTTTACGTTGGTTTCAGCTTGCTGCTGTCCACGGTAATGGTTTCGCAAGCCGGTTCCGCGGAGCCGGTTGGACCGGTCGATCAAGAAGATCTATTGACGGCCCAGCAGAACAACAGCAATTGGCTGATGTATGGCCGCACGTATGACAGTCATCGCTATTCCGATCTCAAGCAAATCAATCGTGACACCGTCTCGAAGTTGATTCCGGTCTGGTCATTTCAGACGGGCGTACTCGATGGTTTTGAATGCACGCCGCTCGTGATCGACGGCATCATGTACATCACCACGCCCTGGAACCACGCCTACGCGATCGACTGTCGCACCGGCTCGCAGTTGTGGCATTATCAAAAATCGTTGCCTGACAATTTGGCCCTTTGCTGCGATGCGGTGAATCGCGGGTTCGCCTGCTCGGGCAATCGACTCTACATGACAACGCTCGACGCGCATCTCGTGTGCCTCGATCGCAACACGGGCGAAGAGCTGTGGGATGTTGCAATTACTGCCGACGCGGGAAACGGCAAGGAAGAAGGCGACATCTACAAACTGGCGTACAGTGCGACGGTCACCCCACTGGTAATTAAGGACAAAGTGATTCTCGGCATTAGTGGTGCGGAGTACGGCATTCGCGGATTTATCGACGCCTACAATGTGGAATCGGGCGAGCGAGAATGGCGGTTCTACACCGTGCCTAGCGCCGACGATAAATCGGCTCACGCTCAAGAGGCTCTCAAAAGTTGGGACGGTCAGTCGTGGCTTACCGGCGGCGGATCGGCTTGGGTCACGGGCACCTACGACCCCGAGCTCAATACGCTCTACTGGGGCATCGGCAATCCGTCGCCCGATTTCAATGGCGAGGTCCGCCCAGGCGACAATCTCTACACCTGCAGCATTCTTGCTTTGAATCCGGACGATGGCACCTACAAATGGCATTTCCAAAACAGCCCCCACGACCTTTGGGACTACGACGGGGTGAACACGCCCGTGTTGGTCGATACCGAAGTGAAGGGCAAAAAAGTAAAAGCGCTGGTCCAGGCCCACCGCAACGGCTACTTTTACTGCCTCGATCGTGAAAACGGGAAATTTCTCTATGGAAAACCGTTTTGCGAAGTGACGTGGACCGATCGTACGAAGGGCGTCGATGGCCTCGACCCCGAAACGGGCCGACCCTTCGTCAACCCGGCCGCTTTGCCCAACGACGAAGGCGTGCGCGTTTGTCCCGGTGCCGCTGGTGGCAAGGAATGGAACCCGATGGCTTATCATCCGGGTACTCAATGTGCTTATGTCCCAGTGATCAACAACTGCGCTAAATTCACCTCCGGAAAAGCGTTCTTCATCAAAGGCCAGCCCTACTGGGGAAGTTCGTTGACGCTGATCGACAACGAAGCATCGGGTGCGTTCAAAGCCATTGACGTGCGAACGGGGGAAATCAAATGGGAAGTCGACACCCGTTCGCCGATGGTGGCCGGCGTGTTGGCCACGGGCGGCGGACTTGTCTTCACCGGCGACGCCGAAGGATTCCTTACTGCCTACGACGCCGAGTCGGGCGATGCTTTGTGGTACTACCAGTGCGGCAGCGGCCATCACGCCTCGCCGGTTACCTATGAACTCGATGGCCGGCAATATGTCGCGGTTTGCGTCGGTTGGGGCGGCTGGACGGCCGGTTTTATTGGCGACGGCGCTCCTTGGTTGCGCGATGGTCGCAAAGGCAACACGCTGTTTGTGTTCGCGCTGCCTGAGTAACACCCCTTAGGCACAGCCGGTTTCCGTTTTCTTAGGTTCTGCAAAATGCCATTGATTCTTGAGCAAATGACGAAAATGTGCGGCCACAGGGGCCGCACTGAAAGCCGAGGGATTGCAATCCCTCGGCTTTGCACGCTTGTCGTAGGGATGAGCCTATCGATGCTTGCGGGCGGTATCACATGGGCCGATCAGGCTGACGACCAGCGAGTATTGCGATTTTGTGTTTGCACCAACGCCATGCCGCGTGCGGGGAAAAATGCAGAGGGAACGCTCGAGGGAGTCGACGTTGCGGTGGCAAAAGAGCTGGCCCGCGTACTCGGCCGAAGCTGCGAGTTCCATGCTTGCGCTAGCGATCAGTGCCGGCTGCAAAACTTAAA
>JAADIN010000133.1 GCA_013151315.1 Planctomycetota bacterium
AACCGGGCGGCGACCAAGAGGCCGAGGGCGAGACGGGCCAGTCGAGCCAAGACCAGCCGGGCAATGGTAGCGAACAAGGCGAACAGCCGGGCGAGCAATCGGCCGGCGAGGGCCAGTCGCAGCAAGACGCCGGAGAAAACTCGTCCAGCGAAGGCCCTCCTTCCGATAAAGAATCAAATGCTTCCTCCTCCGCAAGCGGGCAGCCAGCTGGTGGAGGGCAGAACGGCGAGGGTTCGCCCCCTCCTGCGGGCGAAACGCAGCCGGGCGACGAAGCCAATTTGGACTACGCCCGCAACCAAACCGATCTCATTCTCGACAAGCTCGACGACCAACTGAAGAAAAAAGAGACCGACAAAAAACTGCTCGAAAAACTTGTGAAGACGAGCTGCGCCGATTTGTCGATCGTTGGAAACATCTCAAAGAGCAAGCCGACGGCGATGCCGCTTCGGCGGCTGCGCAGCAGGAGCTCGATGATGCGCTCCGAAGCCTGGGCCTAGGCCGGAACCGCCGAACAGGTTTTCACTCGCAAACCGCCAAAGAAAAACTGCGCGAGCTGCAAGATTCGTACCGCGCAAGAACGCCGCTAGAATATCAGCAGCGAGTGCGGGCGTATGTGAAGGGTACGGCAACGGCGGAGGAGTGACCTGTGCGGCGAAACTTTGATATCCTACTTTTTTTGTAATATCAAAGCGGAAAACTATTGCTTTGCGAAGAGAATCGACGATTTTTGTGAGTGGACGGTCTGGCGACCGTCGCTAACTTGAGCGACAATTTCAGCATGAACACCGCCGTCCCCCGCTATCTGGTCGCCTTTCATCCAAAGCGAATTCCCCATCATTTTGTCGACGTGTTGATCGTTGGCGGCGGAATTGCGGGGCTACGCGCCACAATGGCGGTCGATCCGCGATTGTCGGCGCTCGTCATTACCAAAGACCGACTCAACGAATCGAGCAGCGTTTATGCGCAGGGCGGCATTGCCGGGGTGCTTGCGCCCGAAGACCGCTTAGAAAATCATGTTGCCGATACACTGATCGCGGGCGCGGAACTGTGCGACGCAGATATCGTCGAAATGGTGATTCGCGAAGCGCCTGGGCATATTCGGCAATTGATCGAATGGGGCACGGTTTTTGATCGCGAAGAAGGCGAGCTGACTTTGGGCCGTGAGGGAGGGCATAGCCATCATCGCATTGTACATGCGCTGGGCGATGCAACCGGCAAGGAAATTATGCGTGCCATGATCTGCCGGGCACGCGAAGAACTGGGCGCGCAGATCTGGCAAAATACGTTTACGATCGATCTGCTGACTCACGAGGGCGAGTGCCGTGGCGCGCTGGTCTGGAATAAGTATCACGGAAAGACCTACGTTTGGGCCAAGCAGACGATTCTCTGCACGGGCGGCGCGGGGCAAGTTTATCGAGAGACCACCAATCCGGCGGTCGCTACGGGGGATGGCCATGCGATTGCCTATCGAGCCGGGGCGGAACTGCTCGACATGGAATTCATGCAGTTTCATCCGACCGTGCTCTACATTGCAGGCAGCAGTCGGACGCTGATTACCGAAGCGGTACGCGGCGAGGGGGCGCTGTTGGTCAATGCGGCCGGTGAACGGTTTATGCCCGACTACGACGAGCGGGCGGAACTCGCGCCACGCGATGTCGTCAGCCGAGCGATCGTCGATCAGATGCGCAAGTCGCGTCATCCGTGTGTTTATCTTGACCTGGCCCCCCTAGGAGCAGAGCGAGCTCGAAAGCGGTTTCCTGGAATTACCAAAAGCTGCGCCGAGTTTGGCCTCGATATTACTCAGGACCGGATTCCTGTGCGCCCTGGCGCTCACTACATGATCGGCGGCACACGAGTCGACCACGACGGACACACCACGCTACCAAGGCTGTGGGCCTCGGGCGAAGTGACCAGTAGCGGCTTGCACGGTGCCAATCGGCTCGCCTCAAACAGCCTGCTCGAGGGATTGGTCTACGGAGCCCGCGCCGGCAAAGCCGCTTCTGTTGCCGCGCTCGACGAGCCCGACACGTACCAAGCGATCCCCATCGAAAACCGGCCGATCGAGCCTCACGACGAGCCGCTCGATTTGGTCGACATCCGTAACTCGCTCAAGAGCCTGATGTGGCGATCGGCCGGCGTGCGTCGTGAGGGTAAACAGCTCGGCGAGGCGGCCCAAACGATCGACCATTGGTGCCGCTACGCTCTGGCTCGCCAGCTGGCCGACCCGGCAGGCTGGGAGCTACAAATGCTCACCGTCTCGCGGGTAATCATCGAGGCGGCCCTCCGGCGAGAAGAATCCCGTGGCGTGCATTTTCGGACCGATTTTCCCGACCAAGACAATGGGCGCTGGCAGCAACGGTTGGGGATGAGGGTTGAGAGTTGAGGGTTGAGCGGCTAAAATCGCGGGTCTCTCCACTCCCCTCCTTTATCCCTCCCCAAAAAAAGACCCCGATGAGCGAAACCTCGAATTCTGAGAATGCGAGCCCCGATCGGCCGATGATCGAAGCGGTAGGCCTCTCCAAGTTCTACGGCAGCTTCGCGGCCTCGCGAGATGTCTCGTTCTCGATCAACCAAGGCGAAGTCGTCGCGTTTCTCGGTCCCAATGGGGCCGGCAAGAGCACGACGATGAAGTTGCTCACCGGCTACTTGGCCCCTTCGGAGGGGGAAGCCCGAATCGCCGGGTTCAATATGGCGACCGATCGTCTGGACGGAGCGCGACGGCTCGGGTACTTGCCTGAAAATGGGCCCCTCTATACCGACATGACGCCGCGTAGCTTGCTCACCTTTTTTGGCAACCTGCGTCAACTCTCAGCCGCTGAGCTGGATCGACGCCTGGAAGCCGTCATCAAAACGTGCAATTTGGAATCGGTGATCGGCAAACCGATCGGCAAACTCTCGAAGGGCTACCGGCAGCGAGTCGGCATGGCGCAAGCCTTGCTTCACGATCCCGATGTTTTGATCCTCGACGAACCGACCGCCGGTCTTGATCCGAATCAAATTCGCGGAGTGCGAAAAATGATCCGCGAGCTGGGCCAATCAAAGACCATCTTGCTTTCGACCCACATTCTGCAAGAAGTCCAGGCGATGTGTACTCGCGTGCTGTTCATCAACGAAGGCCGATTGGTCTTTGATGGTACCCCCGACGAGTTGGGGAAAGAGTCGGCGGCGATGGACGAGAAATTTCATGAGTTTACCTCGGCGGTTTAGGTGCTGCGGGACTCTCCGGCGATCTGTCAGATCGCGGCTATTGGACTAACGACAAATGGATCACCCACTATGAACTTGAACGTTCTCAAAGCGATTTTCAAACGCGATTTTGTGAGCTACTTTTCTAGCCCGACTGGCTATGTGTTCATCTGCGTTTTCGTCGTCCTCAGTGCCTTGGCGACCTTTTGGCCGCCAGAGTTTTTTGGGAGCAACTTGGCGAATCTCGACCAACTGAGCCGCTGGCTGCCGTTTATTATGCTCGTGTTCATTCCTGCGATCACGATGAGCATCTCCGAAGAACGTCGGCAAGGAACCGATGAACTACTGCTTACCGTGCCTGCGAGCGATTTCGACGTCGTTCTCGGGAAGTACTTGGCCGGCGTAGCGATTTTCACCGTGTCGCTGATGTTCTCGGCGTTTTCGATTTTCCTCGTTTTCAAATGGGGACTAGGCGATCCGGATGGCGGGCTGTTTATCAGCACCTATCTTGGCTACTGGTTCATCGGGTTCGCGATGATCGCGATCGGGATGGTGGCGTCGTTTTTGACCGAAAATCTCACCGTCGGTTTTATTCTTGGCACGCTCTTTAATTTGCCCTTGGCTCTGGCGGGCGTGGCCGACTGGTTTGTGAAGGATCCTGCCATGGCGCAGGTAGTGCGGCGTTGGAGCGCGCTCGAGCAGTTCCGCGATTTCGAACGCGGAGTTCTCAGCCTGGGCGGTGCCACGTATTTTGTGATGATCGCGGTGGTGATGATCTATCTGAGCATGATTCTCATCGGCCGTCGGCACTGGCAGGCTCGCAAAAATGGCGGATCGCTGCTGGGCCATTATGCCGTGCGCACGGTTGCCCTGCTTTGCCTCGCAGTCGGCATCACCGAAATCGTGCAAAGCCGTAACTCGCTGCGTGCCGATATCAGCAGCGAGCAACTCAGCTCGCTTTCGAGCGACACGCTCAATATCCTACGCGACTTGCGAAACGATTCCGACAGCAAGAATATCAAAATCGACGCCTACGTCAGCGCGCAAGTGCCGTCTGAATATACGACCACCAAGCTGAACTTTCTCTCGACGCTGACCGAACTGCAAGCCCTCAGCGGCGGCAAGGTGCAAGTCACCAAACATGAAATCGAAAACCACGGTGCCGAAGCCGTCTTGGCCGAAACCACCTATGGCATCACGCCTCGCGAAGTGCTTATCACCAAAGGACGCGAACGGTCGCAAGAAGAGTTTTTTCTGGCCGCCGCGATTACCTCGGGACTCGGCAAAGTCGTGATTCCGTTCCTCGATAAGGGCGTGCCGGTCGAGTACGAATTGGTACGCTCGATCGCCACCGTGGCTCAAGAAAAAACCTACAAGGTAGGCATCGTCGACACGGGTCTGCCGTTTCTTAATCCTTCGAGCAATCGATCGCAGGAATGGCCGCTCATTACCGAGCTGCGCAAGCAATACGACATCGACGACCGACCGGTCGATCCTTCGCAGCCCATCAAAGACACTTACGACGTTCTGCTCGTCGTGCAGCCCTCGATGCTGGG
>JAADIN010000080.1 GCA_013151315.1 Planctomycetota bacterium
GTCTTGGAATAGACCTTTCGCGCATCGGTGACTTGCACCAATTCGCCTTTTCTCATTCCCGTGACCGTGCAAAACGTGACGACCACGTCCTGGAAAGTGATCGGGACCGCGCTCTCCAGGAGATCTTTCAGTAGCTCCCGACGCTCGCCGAGCCGAAGCTCGTTGACTAGCAGCAGCATCAGGTCGCGATGGCCCAGGTAGCGGACCGTTTTGTAGTTGAGCTGTCGCACCCGGCCGTCCAAGGTTTCGCACAACGTCCCGAGTCCGCCGCTAGTATTGAATGCTTCGTAGCGAACCCCATCGAGAGAAAAGTGCTCCAGCCCCTCGAGCGGCAGCACTTCGATGCGTCGCTTCTCGTGAATCGCTTCGCACGGATTGCAATACTCGTTGATCAGGCCGTCGGTCGACCAGGTAAGATTGTACTTGAGTGCGCCGGTAGGAAATTGCGGCAAAGCGCCCACTCGCATTTGCACTTGGTCGAGCTCGTCAAAAGACTGCGTCAAATGATTGGCGACGATCGAAATGAACCCAGGCGCGAGGCCGCATTGAGGCATGAAAATTTGCCCCGCCGTGGCTTGGTCGGCAATGGCTCGCACGCGGCGCGTCGTTTCGACATCTTCGGTCAAATCGAAATAGCTCGTGCCCGATTGCAGGGCCACTTCAGCAATTAATGGATTCCACTGAAAGCTGAGTGCCGAGATGACCGAATCGCAGTTACCCATCGCGGCCTTCAACTGCGAGCGGTCGGTTGCCTCGACCACTTTTGTACGCACCGTCAGTCGGTCCAGCGCCTTCGGGTCGGCATCCGCGACGAGTACCTCGTAGTCGCCCGAGTCGGTTAATAGCCGAGCAATGGTCCGCCCGATTTTCCCCGCTCCCAGTAGCAATACACGATGCATAGAAAGTTACCCTATTTTGGTTTGCCTGCCTTGGCCATTTTTGGTCCACTGAGGAAAAGAGTCTCTGCATATTACGTCATCGCTAGGGAATCGAACATGGCAAACCCGTCGCCGAGTGCCCCCCCATCTTTTCGGTGGGAGCCGCAACCCGCGGCAGCTACGCTGGTCTCGCAGTTGATTGAACGATTTCTCGAAGCCAACCGCGATGCGGCGAAACTTGCCCAGCGGATGCGTGACGAAACGGGAACTCGGCTCGTCGATTGGGTCGACACGATCTGGCTGCCGAAATCGCTCGAGGAGGCGCTTCTCGAGGTCGGTTTTGAACCGGACGAACGGCAGCCCGACGTTTGGCACCACCCGGGCGGCATCTTTCCGCGGCTGGTGATCGGCGCTGAAAATCTGACGCTTGGAATCAAGGTCAGCGACGCGCTGAGTTTTGTTCGAGCCCATGGTTTTGACGAATCGCACCTTATGGGGGAGTCGGGGGGCCGGCTTCGCGTTGCTACGCTTCCGACGCAACACGAGACCGTCTTGGCTGCCATCGAAAGACAAGGTTGGCGAGACCCGTCGATGCCAATCGATTCTTCTGAGCAGATTGCGTTGGCAGAACAGCACGCTTGCGGTTTCGCCTCGCGGAATCGCTACTGCAATTCGCTGAAGGCGGGTTTCGATGCTTGCGCCAACCTGCTTCGAATAGCCATTGACGACCTCGGTAGCGACTGGGCATGCCCTCTCTTTTTTGCCGCGGAGCGAGATTATTGGATGAGCCGCAACCAGGCCGCGCGCGTGCAGTACGGCCGCCAGCAGCTGCTTGGCCTCGGCTGGGCAAACCACGATCATCACACCTACCGCTCGAGCCGCGAGGGTTTTCATCTTTTGATTGGCGTGCTAGAGCAAATGGGCTTTCAGTGTCGTGAGAGATTTTATGCGGGCCGTGAGGCAGGCTGGGGCGCTCAAGTGCTGGAACACCCCCCGAGCGGGATTGTCGTCTTTGCCGATGTCGATCTCTCGCCCGAGGAAATCGCCACCGATTTCTCTCATCAACCCCTGCCACCCCGCGAGCATTTGGGCACCGTCGGCCTGTGGTGTGCGCTGCATGGCGAGTCGCTGCTCGAAGCGGGCATGCACCATCTTGAATGCCAATTCGACTTCGACGCCGCCCGTCGCCAGCTTGCAAAAGTCGGCGTGGAAACGATGGCCCCGTTTACCGATTTTTCGTTTTTGAAGCAAGCATTTACCCAAGGCGAAATCTGGCCCGTCCGGCCGAGCCGAATCGAAGCGGCCCTTTCGGGCGGCCATATCTCTCGGGAACTGGCCGAACAGTTTTGCCGCCAAGGCGCCCTGGGCTCTCACTTAGAAATCCTCGAGCGCAACGATGGCTACAAGGGTTTTAATCAGTCTGGCGTCAGTGACATCATCTTGCGCACCGACCCGCGAAAGTGGTAGCCGTTCTCGCCGACCTCCCGCGCCAAACCCGCAGCTTTCCTTCTCAGGTTACCTGCGCTGCCAGAAGGCACACAACGCAATTCCCAACGCAAAAAGCGAACAGGTGGTCGGCTCTGGAACGGCTGCTGCGTTCAGCGAAACGATGGCCCCGTTAAGCATCTCGCCATTGATCACTTCACCGAGAATCCGAGCACTTCGGTAGTAGATCGAGATGCCTCCCAAGTCGAGCGTTGATCCGGGAGCAACGACAAGACGGTCCACGTACAGCGCCTCGACGCCTACAAAATCGAGTTGGTTGTCGACGAGGTCGACCAACTGAAGCGTCGTATTATAGCGACCACCGACACGCAACGTGTCGAGTGCAAAATTGCCCTCGAAACCTTCGTCCAAGTCGCCCAAATCTTGTCCGCCTACCTCCAGATAAGAACTGAGGCTACCCTCAAAGATTCCAGCCCCATCGGGGCCATCGAAAATCAGTCGAAGGTCATTTAGTCCGGCCAAGTTCTCTTCACTCTGGCTGAAATTCTCAAATGTTCCACCACGGACACGCAGCGTGCTACCTGGTACGGCCTCCAATATACTCTCGGCGCCAAACGAGATACGATCCTCCACCACAACACGCGCAGGCTCTCGGAAGGCAAACGTGCCTCCGGTATTAAAGGTGCCGATCCCGATTTCCAGGATGTCGGTCGCAAGCCGTCCCCCGCTGATTTCGTATCGGCTCGCATCGCCTTCAATCCGCAACATCCCGCCAAAGTTTGCTCTCCCCCCCGATTGTAAAAAACTAGCCGGTGCCGGCCCCATACTGCCAACAATCACATCGCCATCGACCCGAAGCCGACCCCCTTCTAGTTGATAGGAGACACTGTGAAAAGGCAGTAACGGGCTCTCGGGGATATTGAAAGCGGGCATCCACATTTCTAGATTGCCAGCGATGTAGCTAGAGCCACCAGATTGGATGAATGAGGGCGATCGTTGCGCTGCCCAAAAACTCAAAGTGTTCTCCATCGCCGGATCTCCAAGGACCAAGCGGTCGGTCAGAAATCGCCCTCCTTCCAGAGTGTAGGTGCCGTCCTGAATAAGCACCTCGCCGGCAACATTCACTCGCCCCCCCTCTTGCCACACGCCAGGCGAAACCTCTGGCACCGGCAGGAAAGCAGTGGGCGCAAATGGCCCCCTTGCGTCGATCAAGATCGAATTAGCACGAACTCGACCGCGAGTTATGTGAAACCTCTCTGCAAAAACCGAGAGCTGCTCCTCGACGTTGAGAACGCCACCATACTGTTCCAATCGACTGACCTGAGGAATCCGGAACGGTATGTTGATGGTTTCCACGTTGGGTATTTCAACGGGTGATAAGGCGATAGCACCTGTCGTGGGCAAAATAGGATGGGGCCTGGAATTCAGTGCAATTGGTCCATTGACCGCCAGCAGGGGAAAAAATGGTACGACGAACTTCCCTATGCCCGGAGTTGTAATCGGCGGCAAGGGCCTCCGCCCAATATCGACGAATGCCACGTCGAGCACACCGCGATTGAGTTCGTAGGTCCCAACATCGATACGTAGGATGCCGAATTGAGAGCGCCCACGCATCTGCTTCACCACTGCATTGGGTGCGCCTGTCAAATTCAGACCCGCTGCTTGAGCCGACCGTAGGATATGAACAATTCCGCCATTATCAACAGCCGCGTTGTCGGTCGCGCCGGGAACTCCGTTGGTCCAGTTGTCTTCGTCGTGCCATCTTTCGGGCAGTGTGGGATCCGCCTGCCAACGCGTGTTGGGGCCGACAAGCGTGAGCGCGACAGCCGATTCGATGGCAGTCAGCGAGAACCACGGAGCCAACATCAAGGCTATGAAGCACGGTATTTTATGAAATGCCATTGATCAACTCTCTTCTTGGGGGAATTCTTGGTTCATAGCAGACCGCCCTGATGTCGCCACAAAAAGCTCCATGCAAAGCCTCATTTTAAGAACACAGAGCAGCAAGCACCACACCTACCTTTGCCAGAAAAATCACGAAATTGCATTGAACGTGATGCCTCCAGGATTCCTTGCTAGCATCACGCCAAGCCAAGGAACCCAGTATTGCATTAATCGCGATTTTTCGCTAATTTTTCGAGACGGATTGTCTTGGCCCGATGGCTCCCGCGCTGCCCTCGGCCATTTCTCTCTCGGCAGCGCGACCGCGCTGCTAGCCCAGATTGCTCACGGCAAGGATGCAAAAGATGAGAATCTCGCAATTGAGCCTCGAAGGACGAGGCGCATGGCCCGACCTGCACCTCGACACGCTAAGCCCCCAGCTTAACGTGCTTTTTGCCGACCCGCGAGGCGGGAAAAGCACCGTCGCCCGACTACTTGGCCATTTGCTGTACGGCAAAACCGACAGTCCCTGGCGACTCCAATTTGGGCAATCGGTGCCGAGGGCCGAGGGAACGATCTCGGTCGACGCAAAAGAGGGGCAATTTGTGCTTCGACGCCACTGCGATGTTGACCGGAGCGACGTCGACCTCAAGGGGCGGCTCACGGTCACTTCGGCCGATGGCGGCTCGGTCGACAGCCAAACGGTTCGCAACTTGCTCTCCGACCTGGATCCGGCTCTCGCGTCGCAACTCTTTGCCGTTGATTTCAGCGAATCTCCCAACCTGGATAACTTGCTCAGCGAAACCTTCAGCCGCCAATTCATGGCAACGGGGTTCATGGCAGCGGGGCAGCAAGCTTCGCCAGACTTTACCACGCAGCGACTTTGCTGCAACGCCTCTCGCACAAGCACCGAGGTCGAACGCATCGACCGGCGACGTGTTGACGAATTGGTTCGTCAGCGCGACGCGATTGCCCAGGAAATCGAACAGCAGATTTCGGTCCGTCGCCGAGAAAGTGGCGTCCTCGAACAAGAGTTGCATCGTCTTGATACCGAGCTAACCGAGAAACGTCAGCAATCCAAAGTGCTCCGTTCCCAGCTTCGCGGTGTCGAATCGCAGCTTGCGGAGCTTGAGGCCCAGCTTCGCTATTTTTCGCTAGAAACCACGATCCAACGAGACGCAGACGATCGAGAAACTCCGCAGACTCGTCAGCAGCTCGAAGAACTCGACGCCGAGATCGCCCGCTGCCGACAAGCGCTGGGCGACCTGCAAACCCGTGAAGCGGTGGTTCGCATCGAGCTTGCACAACTAAGCCCCGATGGCACCGCCGACGCGGTCACTTGCTTGGCCGATGGTCGGACGACGCTGTCGGTCATCGAACATTTACTTGACGACCTCGACGCAGAAATTTCGCAATTGGCGCGGGCTCACGAGCCGGGCCGCTGCTACGGCACCGACGCCCATGCCAAGCTGTCGCCTGTCGCCGAGATTCTTCGGCAGCAAGTCTACACGCTGTGTGGACAACTTACTGAACAAGAACGCATAGCGCGCCGCCAAGAGGTCGTGACCGAATCGCGGCAACTCATTCGCTCGCAAACCGATCTGAGCGAACGACTCGAACTTTTGCTCTCGCGCCGAGAATCGCTCATTCAACAGTCGCGGCAGATTGGCCAACACGTGGCCCTCTCGCCGTTGCCGCCGGTAGTCGATCATTGTCGTTGCGATCATCACGGCCATTTTCTTGCCGACTCGAATTCCTACCGGCTTGGCAATGCGAGCCGTCCACGAATGGAAAACGAAAACCGCGAGCGCCGCGAACAACTGGAACGAGAACGAGACCAGCTTGTCGAGACGCTCACCCACGCACAACGCGATCTCGAACGACTTGAAAATCATTGGAAGAACTTGCAGAGCCAGCGGAGTGGGCTTCTCGGCAAGGCCACGATCGAGCAGCAACAGGCAGAACTCAAGCGCCTAGAAACACTTATCAATCGGTCGCTTGAATCGACGACCGAGCCGCTCGAAAATACGCATTCCAGCGTCTGGCGAGCTTCCGATGTACTCGCCCAACTTACCGACGGGCAATTGGTCCAAATTCATCTCGAGCGACATGGCAGGCGAGCTACCGTCGTCGATCGCGCTGGGCAAAATTTGGAAATTGAATCTCTTTCCTTGGCCCAACACGACGCGATTTATCTGGCACTTACCCTCGCGTTGGTCGGTTCGTATGCCCGTCGTGGCATTCGGTTGCCGTTGATTCTCGACGAGCCCTTCCTGCGTCAAGATCCCGCCAGTGCGGCTGCGATGGCTGGGGTGCTCGAAGAATTTGCTCGCGCTGGCCATCAACTGTTGGTCTTCACCGAGGATCGCGACGCACAGCGAAGATTTCGCTTACTCGGTACGCAGGTTTTCGAATTAGAATCTCTCCGAAGAAAGAGCGTAGCCCCGACCACAACACTTCCCCAATCCATTACGAAAACCCAGCCCACCACCGAAACCCGACCCAGCACCGAAACCAAGACCAGCACTCGCGTCGTCCGCAGAACGGCCGACGACCGCCACGCGCCGGCCATTCGACTGGCTTCCTCGGCCGGCGAGAACGATCGTGGCGACGTCTTTTATCTCACCGAGTCGAGCCCCATGGGCGAATTTCCCGTACTTGGCAACGAAACGGGGGCCCTGTTTCAACAGATCGACATCCGAACGGTCGAAGATTTGCTCTCCGCCGACGCCCACGACGTGGCGAGCAAGCTGGGACGTCGCGAAATTCGTCCCGAGACCGTAATCCTTTGGCAAACCCACATGGGGCTCATGTGCTTTGTGCCGGAGTTGACGCTCGCTGACGCACAACTGCTTGAGGCCTGTGAGATTGATTCTCCCGACGATTTGTTCGACCTTGATGCCAAAGTCCTGTTGCGAAGGATCGAAGCGTTTCTCGACAGTGATCGAGGTCGCCGGTTCGATTCTTCGCGCAGCCGCATCAGTAGCTCGCGAATGAGCGGCTGGATTCGTGGGTCGCAGCGCAATCGAGACCGCTGGAACCGTTCGCGGTCTCGATATACTTGGCACGGTTCGCAATGGTCGTCTCGTCGGAATGGGTCGAGTCGTCGCAGTAGCGACACGTTGCGTCCGTCGACCCGTCGCACAAGTCGTTCGAGTTCGTCAAGAACCGGTTCTTCCAAAGAATCGAAGCAGGCAAGCCAATATGCCATCCAATCGGGCGAAAGGCGTTTCTATTTGCAACGCACCGACCCCGTGGAAGATGGTCCTTCGATCGGCCCCAAGACGGCCGACCGCCTAGCCAAGGTGGGTATTCGCACCGTAGCCGACTTGTTGGCTGCCGATCCCGAAACCACGACGGAAGAGCTGGGCGTTCGGCACATCACCGCTGAGTTGTTTGCCGCTTGGCAACAACAATCGCGCCTAGTCTGCCGGATTCCCCAGCTACGCGGTTTCGGAGCCCAACTGCTGGTCGCGTGTGGCTTTACCGAGCCGGAGCAGATTTCTGATGCCGATGCCGAGAGTGTGGCAACCAAGATCCTCGAATTTTCCGAGACGAAAAAAGGGCAGCGCATCCTGCGCAATGGCGAGGCTCCGAGCCGCGAAATCATTGATGAATGGATCGAGTCTGCTGGCCACACTCGGCCGCTGGAAGCTGCTTAGCCTATGCTGTTCGGGTCCGGGCTCGGGGACGAGCCGGCTCGCTGCTTAAGGGAGCTAGCCTGCCATGCCAGCCGCATTGCCCATGGCTCGCATTAAGAGATATTGGGCCCGATTGTAGTTTCCTACTGCTGCAGTGTAAGCATTGCGAGCCTCGGCCAGTGCCGAGATCGATTGCAGAAGCTCGATGGGCAGCCCCTCGCTTGCGCGGATGCGCTGCTCGTTGAGTTCGTAGCTCTGCTGGGCCGCGGCAATCGACTCCTGGGCCAATTCCACCTGACGTCGATAGCTAGAAACATCGGCTGCTGCGGCGACCACTTCGGCGGCAATCAGCTCGCGGCCCGCTTCTAGCTCCAAGACGCGCTCGTGCAGCTCGCCCCGACGCTGGCGTTGCAGAGCCACGTTGCCTAGCCCCAGGTTTTTCCATTCCCAAACGGCAATCAGGTCGACATCGCTCCGGCTCCCATCGTTCTGATAGTTGGTCGAAGGCCCGCCGCCAAAGTTTCCCCCACTTGCCCCCACTTGCACATTGGGAATCCAAGGACGCCATTTTTCTTCTTTCACACGGAAACACGCGGCCTCGCGCCGCGCTACGTGCTGCGAAACTTCAGGCCGCGATCCGTAAGCAATTGCGATCATCGCGTCGATATCCATTCCGTGGTCAACATAGTCGACCGGCATGACAAACTCTTCGACTGGTGCCAGCCGCACTTGCGCGGGCAAGCGTAGGAGGCGTGCCAGTTCGGCACTGCGCACCATGGTCAAACGCTCGGCATCGGCCACGTCTCGTTGCCAACGCCCCAAGTCGGTTCGCGCACGATGCACTTCGGTCTTCGAGCTAAACCCTTCACGCTCAAAATTTTCCACCAAGTCGACCATATTCTGCGCAAGATCGCGAGCTGAACTCGCGTTGGCCAATTTCCCGTACGCCTCGACCAAGCTGTGATAGGCGACCGCGATCTCGGTCAACGAATCGTTGCTCGCCACTCGCTCGGCAGCGCCATGTGCGGCAACTTCCTGGGAAGCAGCCAACGGCTTGAAATACGCATCGGCTAGCGAAAGATTAACAAACAACCGTGGCGGACCAGCCGCTCCGGCCGCCAACGGTGCCCCGCCCAAACCAAAACCGCCACCATAGAACAGCGAGTTGCGATCGATCTCCAGGACGTTCCCCTCGGTCTCTTGGAGTCGGCCGTCGTGCTTGTTGTAGCCCACGCCCAAACGAATCGAAGGCAGCCAAAGCGTTTTCGCTTCCAAATGTCTTGCTTGCGCCTGAAACAGTCGCGTCCGGGCCAATCGAACTTGCAGATTGTCAGCGCCACCCAACCCGAGGGCATTTCCCAAGTCGATCGGAACCACACGGTCGTCGAGCAGATTTTCGGGCTCGCTTTCCACGATGGTTTCAGGCAGAACTTCGAAATCCTCGGCAAAGGTTGCAAGTTTTACGAAAGACGGCTCTGACTCTTTCGAATCGGAAGAAGAAACGGTCGGCAACGGCTGAGGAACTTTAACCGAATCGCTACCCGCGACGGATGGCACAAAGGGGTCTCGCATCTCGACATGCTTGGAGCCCATGGAAATGCAGCCGGCAAAACTAGCCGTCAGCATGGCCATCGCTAAAAGACGCCATCGTTTTTGTCGGACAAGCATTATTCGATCTTCCTTGATCGGCAAAGCTGAGGGATTGCAACCCCTCGGCTTTGAGCCGTGTTACCAGGTCACCAATTCAATTTGAGTCTCTTTGAGCATCTGCTCGGCTTCGAGCGATCCTGGATTCTTCACCACCACTTGATCCCCTGCCTCAATTCCTGAAGCGATTCCTACCAAGCCATCTTGCTCCAGCGCGATTTTCACTTCGGAAATGACACAGACTCCGTTTTGAATAATGACGACCGAGGTGCTATTCACGCCACGCCGTAACGCCGACTCGGGCAGCACGGGTAGCGTTTTTGAGACCAGCACGATCGTCGCCGAACCGTAGCTTCCCGCGCGCAAACGGCGGTGCCCCGAGACTTCGTCGCGAGGGTTCTCAAAATCGATTTCAGCCCGCATCATGCGCGTTCTGCTGTCATAAGAGCCGGAAGTCCGCGAAAGCTGGCCAATAAACTTTTCGTCAGGTAGGTCGTCGGCAATGAAACTGACTTCGCCACCGACGGTTAATTGGGCTGCCACATCCATGGTTGCATGGACGATTGCTCGCAATTTGTCGACCTTGGCGATCGTCAGCAGCGGTTTCGCCATGCCGTCTGAGCTGCCCGGTTGCACCAGATTGCCCGCGTCGACGTTGCGTTTCACGACCAACCCAGCAAAGGGGGCTTTGATTTCCAAATAGTCGGTCAGCGATTCCGCTTCGCCTAATTTTCCTTGCTCGATGGCAAGCTGGGCCGCGCCTCGGAGCAGTTTGGCCTCGACCATTTCGATGGCATTTTTGCTCTTCTCAATTTTCGCATTGGCCATCCCGAGGGTGGCCTCGGCTTCCTCAAGCCTTTGGCTCTCGATAGCGCCCGTGTCGACCAATCGCGAGAGGCGGTCACGTTTTGACGATTGGAGCGCTAGGTCGACGAGCATCACCTCGTTCTGTGATTGGGCCGCTTTGAGTTCAGCCAGCGTCATTTGTTTCGCGGCGTGGATCGTCTTGATCGCAGCTTCGTGCTGCGCAACCCGCTGCCGTAGCTCAGGAGCCGAAAGTTGCACCAAGACCTGACCTGCCTCGACTTCGTCGCCAATATCGACCAGCACCTCGGCCACATAGGCTTCCACCCGAGCCATCAGCATCGCAGTTTCGTCGCTTTCGATCGCCGCCGGCAGGTTGGCCGTTTTCTCCATCAATTGGGCTCGGACGATGCCAACCGAAACTTTCGCGGGAGCTTCGGCCTTTTGCTCCATACTCTCAACCGAAGAAGACTCCGGTGGGCGGCTGCAACCGGTGACAACGCTTGCCAATACGGCTACCGCTAGTATTTGGGTTTTCATGATTTTGGTTTCCCTTGGTCTTTTCTTGCTCATAATCTCAGTCGTTTCAAATTCGCGTGAGCCGTAGGCGCTAGCCTCGGGTGCCTTGAGAACAACGCAAACTCTATGAAACCCGAGGCTAGCGCCTTGCGGCTCAGTTGATTAGAATGAAGAGGATGAAAATCTAATTACTTAGGTGGTTGCCCAATCGGCTTGCTCTTGAGGCTCGCGTTTGAAAATGACGTACAGGCATGGCACCACGAGGAGCGACAGCACGGTTGCCGCGATCACGCCGCCGATGATTGCTCGTGCGAGCGGTGCATTCGCATCGCCACCCAAGCCGCCAATGGCCATCGGCAGCAGAGCCAGCCACGTCGTAAGCGAAGTCATTAAAATCGGTCGAGCGCGAACTTTCGTCGCATCGACGATCGCTTCTTGAATGCTCAATCCCTCGGCCAAACGATGGTTCGCAAAGTCGACCAGCACAATCGAGTACTCGACCACAATGCCGACCATCATGATGATGCCCATGAACGACATAATCGAAAGGTTCGAGCCGGTCAGCATCAAGGCAGCCACCACCCCAATGAACCCTAGAGGTACGGTGAGCAGGATAATCAGCGGGTCGACAAAACTTCGGAATTGGGCCACCATCACTAGGTAAACGAGCACCACGGCGATGAGCAGGCCGGCAGCGAATTGTTTGAACGACTTGCGCATCTCCTTGACTTCGCCCTGCGATCGAACCGCAAGCCCCGGGTATTTCTCCAACTCATAAAGTTCTCCCCGGTCGTCGGAGCCGACCTTCGCACCCAGCGGATTGCCAGGCGCAAGAATTTTTGCTTCGATCGCCGACATGATCGAACCGACGTCGTAGCCGCGAGCTACGTTGACGTAGATGTCCATCACCCGACCGATATTCCGGTGATTGACAACGCCAGGGCCTTTCGACTTTTCGATCGTCGCCACGTTGCGCAACCGGACCGGCACGCCTTCGACCATGCCGATCGGGATATTGAGAATCGTTTCTAGGTTCGTGAGAAGCTCTTCAGGATACTGGACCCCGATGAAATAGTGATTTCCTTTTGACTTGTCGACCCAGAAGGCAGGATCGAAACCGACCGAACTGTTGGTCGCCGAAACCAAGTTTTGCATCACGCCTTCGGGCGTGAGTCCCATCCGAGCCGCTTTGTCGCGGTTCATCGAGATCGTGAGAATCGGATAATCGAGTCGCTGAGCAATTCGGACGTCGACCGTGCCGGGCACCGATTTGGCCATCGCTTCGACATGCTCCGAGATCTCTCGCATCTCTTCGAG
>JAADIN010000258.1 GCA_013151315.1 Planctomycetota bacterium
CCCCATCCTTAGAACCCAATCGACCGCTACTGCGGTAGCCCATTGGTGTGGGTGGCAACCGATGCAAAGGTTTTATTGCTAGCAAGCCGGGTAATCGGTGCAATCGTCAGGCTTTGCCAGGCAAGCTTTATGGGATCGGCCCATCTTGCCCAATCAGAAAAGAGCAGGGCAAAGCCAGGGGGTTGCAACCCCCTGGCTTTGCCGGCTCTAGAAGAAGCCTCTATGCTGCGAGGAGTTCGCTCTGCTTCATGCCGTAGAGCGAGATCATCTCGTCGGCCAGTGCTTGATAATCCTTGGCACCGGCCGATTGGGAGGAGTACTGAAATACCGATTCCCCAAAACTGGGGGCCTCAGCCAGACGGATATTTCGCCGAATCCGCGACTGAAAAAGATGGACCCCTTGCCAAGCATTTTCTTTGGCACGTTCCTGGCAGAAAAATTCTTCGACATCGGCAGTCACTTCTGCCGCCAGTCGGGTTCCCGTATCGTACAGACACAGAATCACGCCCGCCAATCGAAGTCGATCGTTGAGGCGTCGGGCCACGAGGTCGATTGTCTGCAGTAGCTTGCTCAACCCATGTAGGGCCAAGAAATGGGGCTGCAGCGGTAGAAAAACATCGTCGACTGCCGACAGTGCGTTCAGCGTCAAGATTCCTAGCGACGGCGGGCAATCGATCAGCACATAGTCGAAGCGTTCGCGCTCCAGCTCGAGCTTGTCACGCAAAATCACTTCGCGTCCGACCACGCCTGCCAATTCGACTTCGGCAGCGGCCAGATCGATATGCGAGCTGGCGACCGAAAGGTTTTCGGCAACGGGCTGCCAGATTTCTTCCAAACTTTTCTCGGAAGTGAGCAAGTCGTAAACCGAGGGCAGCGGCTTCTGGAAATCGATCCCCAGGTGGAGCGAAGCATGGGCCTGGGGATCCAGATCGATCAGACCGACGCGCAGCCCCTTGGCTGCCAAGGCAGCACTCAGGTTTACCGCCGTTGTGGTTTTCCCCACTCCACCCTTCTGGTTGATAATCGCGATTGATCGCATGGCGCTATTTTCTTTTGTTGGGGCTTCTTTTATTGGCAACGCCAAGGGATTGCAATCCCTTGGCTTTTCGAGCGTGTTCGGAAGGTCGTAGGGCGGAGTATAGAAACCCGCGCCGCGCCATCCCAGAGCACTATTGCTGGGTGCTAGCTGGCACGAGATTCACATTCTGAAAGTAGTCTCGCAGCGTCTCGGCCATTGGCTGACAGGAAAGAGCCCTGACTCCCCCCTCGGCGACCAGTCCGATTGTGGCCAAATCTTCGGCTAGCACTACCAGGGCCTGAATTTGCCCGTCCTGAAATCTCATGCCCCAGCGCCAGTCGATTTCGTTCGGCTCGGGATCGCTGGCCCACAGGTAGTTCCCATCGGTCATCAGGGCATGGCGGAAGTGGACCATGCCACGTTGTTGGGTGATTTCCCGGAGTGGGGTGGCCGAATAGGGCCTTCCTAAGTCGAGGCTCTCGCCAGAATCCTCAGCAGAATCGGCCAGTTGCAGGCTGAAGAACTCGACTTCCGAGGGCCGAGCAATCAACGAAGCCGCTTCGCTGCCCCAGAATTGGGTCGATTCGTGCGTCGCCCCATAGCGATACGACCAGGAGGCCAAGCCGGCCGCCAAAGCCAAGCAGGCCAAACCCATTACCAATTTTGTTCCTGATCGTTTCATGTCAGTTTCCTGGCTAATAGCTAACGGCCCCTCCTCAATTGAAAATTGACAAAGCCCTAGTATACTGACAGCTCTCCCAGCAAACACAACCAACGGGAATTTTCCTATGCCCGACAAATTCGATCCCTACCGCGAAGCGCTTGTCGTCGAAAACACCACCGAGTGGCCCGAGGAGACCGAAATGGACCCTCGCCGGCGAATTCAACTCGAATCGCTCCTTCACGAAAGTCCCGAGCAGGCCGACCTGGAATACGTCCGCACCCACACCGGTTTTTGCCGACACATTGTTGTTACCGACGACGACCTCGAGCGCATCTCGTCCTAACCTACGCGAGCCCCCCCCATGGCTGAAGAGGCAAACATCACTCGCGTCAACTTGGCTGACCGCAGCTACGACATCCAAATCGGCAGCGGCAATCTCGGTAGCCTCTCGCCCTTCTTGCAATCGCGTTGCAGCTCGAACCATGCGGTCCTCATTACCGATACCCATGTCGACCCGCTCTATGCCGACAAGTTGGGCGATCAACTTGCCGAGCATCAATGGGAAGTTCACGTGCTGGTGGTCGACGCCGGCGAACTAAGCAAGTGTGCCGAGGTCGCGTCGGACCTGTGGGAAACGATGCTCGAGGAAGGGACCGACCGTCAATCGATTGTCGTTGCGGTCGGCGGCGGCGTCGTCGGCGACTTGGCCGGCTATGTGGCGGCCACATTTACTCGTGGCCTGGGGTTTTTCCAAGTTCCCACGACCCTGTTGGCTCAAGTCGATAGCTCGGTCGGAGGCAAGGTTGGCATCAATCTGCCCGGAGCCAAAAACATGGTCGGCGCCTTTTGGCAACCACTTGGCGTACTGATTGATGTCGACGTGCTCGCCACGCTGCCTGAACGCGAGTACCGTGCGGGCCTCGGCGAGGTCGTCAAATATGGCGTCATCCTCGACGCCGATTTTTTTGCTTATCTCGAACAAAACACTGGCGCAATCAACGCGCATGATGGCCCGACACTCACCCACATTGTCGAGCGCTGCTGCCGACTCAAGGCCGACGTCGTCGAACAAGACGAACGAGAAACGACCGGCCTGCGTGCCGTGCTGAACTACGGTCACACCTTTGCTCACGCTTTTGAAGCGGCCGGCAACTATGGTGAGTTATTGCACGGCGAAGCGGTTTCGATCGGCATGATGTGTGCTGCCCGGCTGGCCGAGCGCATGGGCCGCGTCGACCGGTCGTTCGTTGATCGCCAACTGGCCTTGCTCGAGTCGCTCAGCCTTCCGGTCGCCACGCCCAACTACGACGGCGAAGAATTGCTCGCTCTGATGCACCGCGACAAAAAAGTCGACGACGGCCAAATCCGTTTCGTGCTGCCCGACCGGTTGGGGCACGTTGAGTTGGTAAAGGAAGTGCGGGTTGAGGACGTGTTGGCTTCGCTGGAAGCGTAAGCAAGGCCCCTCAGGGCTAATGTGAGTGAGCCGCAACGCGCTAGCGTCGGGCTTTGTAGAATT
>JAADIN010000221.1 GCA_013151315.1 Planctomycetota bacterium
GCATGTTCGATCACATTGGCCAGCTCGCGCACATTGCCCGGCCAAACATGCCCGCACAAGGCTTCGATCGCATCCTCGGCAAGCTGTGCTTCCGCACCGCGGCGATGGCGGCTCAATAAATGCCGCGCTAGCGAGGCAACGTCTTCGATCCGCTCGCGCAGCGGCGGCAAGTCGATCTCAAAAGTGTTGATCCGATACATCAAATCTTCACGGAAATCTTCGTCGGCGACCATCGTCGGCAAATCGCGGTGCGTCGCACAAACGACTCGCACATCGACGGTAGTCGACTTGTTCTCACCCACGCGACGAAGCTCGCCACTCTCGAGCACCCGAAGCAACTTGGCCTGCATCGACTTGGGGAGTTCGCCAATTTCGTCAAGAAAAATCGTGCCGCCATGAGCAACTTCAAACAATCCGACCCGATGTTCGTCGGCCCCAGTAAAGGCCCCTTTGCGATGGCCAAACAGTTCGCTCTCGATGAGCATCTCGGGCAACGCGCCGCAATTGATCGCTACAAAAGGATTTTCGGCTCGCGTACTCTGGTCGTGCAATGCCCGTGCGACAAGCTCTTTGCCGGTGCCCGTCTCGCCGAGGATCAGCACCGTCGAATTCGTCGGGGCCACTTTCTCGATCAGCACGCGCACTTTTTGCATCGAGGGCGACTTGCCAATCAACTGCGGTGAACCCTCAAGCCGCAACACTTGGTGCTGGAGCGCTCGATATTTTTGCGTGAGCTGTCGCTTCTCGAAGACCCGTTTTAGCAACGCCTCGATTTCGATCAACTTGCACGGCTTCGTCAAATAGTCGAATGCGCCGTGCCGCAATGCGGCGATCGCAGTATCCATCGACGATTTGCCGGTCAGCACCACCGCTTCGGTATCGGGCGAAATCTCCTTGCAGTGGGAAATCACCCCGATGCCGTCTTTGCCCGGCATGTCGAGATCGACGATGATGCAGTCGTACGTATTCTTCTCGAGCGCTGCCACGGCCGTCAGCCCATCAGGACAAACCGTCACCGTATGGCCAAGACGTGGCAATTCGATTTTCATCAGCTCTTGCAACGACCGTTCGTCGTCGGCAAACATTAGGGTCAATCCTTGACCATTAGGCTGCTTGGTAGCGATGGCGGTTCTCCTTCGTCAAATGCGTCGTCGGCAGCGAAACCACAAATCGGGTTCCCCGGTCGACTCCTGCGCTGGTAACTTCAATCTGTCCATTATGTTCCTGGACGATGCGATACGTGATCGACAATCCCAACCCGGTCCCCTGCCCCGTACGGCGACGGGTGAAGAAGGGCTCAAACAGGTGCTTGCGCACTTCCTCGGTCATCCCGCAACCATCGTCTTCGATGACAAGCCGTGCCCGCGATCCTTGGCGATCGACCGAAATACGAACTGTGCCGCCCGCATCGAGGCTTTCCAATCCATTGGTAATGAGATTCAGGGCGACTTGCTTAAATTCCTGGGCGTTGATCTCGACGATCACCGGCTCGCCGTCGGCCAGCTCCAGATGCTTGTCTTGAAACTTGCCCAGATGCTGCACCATCTCGATGACGCCGGCAACCAACTCGCGAAGATCGGTGCTATGCCTCTGCGAATCGCCCATCCGGGCAAAGTCGAGCAGCTTTTCGGTAATTTGTTTGCACCGGAACGCCTCGCGCTGAATCATCTGCAAATAGTCGTGGGCGACCTGGACCTCATCGGACTGCGAATCGTCGGCCTGTTCTAACAGTTCCTTGAGTCGCCCTTCGAGCGATTCGCTACACATGGCAATCGACGCGAGTGGGTTGTTGATTTCATGAGCCACGCCGGCGGCTAAAAACCCGACGCTCGCAAGCTGTTCGCTACGTACCACCTGGCTGGTTCGCTCGCGGACTTGCCGGTCGAGATCGTCGCGGGTCTCCTGAAATTGGGCCGTCATATCGTTCATCGCGTCGGCAAGCTCGCCCATCTCGTCGCGTGTGTCGAGACGAATACGATGGCTAAACTTGCCGAGAGCCACCTTGCGGGAACCCTCGACCAACACCTCAAGCGGCTTGGCAAACCACTTGAAGAACATGCGAATCGAAGTCACAAGCAAGACCAATGCCACGACCGCACCCACCCAAGCTGAAATGATTGCCGTCCGGTACTGCGCTCGAACGCTTACCGCGAGCGTCTGCAGTCGCTTATGCAAATGGCTCGGCAGCACGGCCACGTAAACGCGGAGCTGCTCGACCTCTTCTCGCAATTTTCCGATGCGCGAAGGATCGAGCAACCAATCCTCCTGCAAATTGCAATTAAAATATCCGCCACCAATGTCGGCGATCACCTCGTCGATCTGGGCGAGTGTTTTTCGCTCGAGAGAATCATCGCCAAGACGTGGGTCGGCGTCGACGCCGTTCTGATCCAACTGACGCCGATAGCGATCGACCGCTTCGACAAGCAGCTCGAATTCTCGACGACACTGTTCTCGGAGGCCTTGCGCGCCCCAAGGGTAAGTTTCGACGCCTAAGCCTTGGGGCAATTCCAACCGCTCGTTGGCTTGGCTCAGCGTGACGCGAAGATCGCTGACGTGCTGGCGAATCTGACTTGCCAACGGCAACTCGGCCGACCGAGCGCTAAGACCTTTGACCAGGCCCCGATAGGCATAGATTCCGTAGTAGGCGCTGCCAAACAGCGTCAGAACGGTCACCAGCAGCAGACCCAAACCGAGTTTGAGCTTCGTACGAATGGGCCAATGGGAGGGCACCAACGACCTCCTTGTCGTGGGCAGTATCAATACAACCGAGGAAAGAAACTTCGTCCTGAAGTCTCGTACAGCCAAGGAGTGTACTCGCAAGAATGTAAATTTGACAATCGCAATCGGAGTGCTAGCGAGCCGGGGCGTCCCCGCCCCTAGACCTGGCTCGGGGACGAGCAGGCTCGCTAGAACCGCACCACACGACGCATCAGCCAGACGCCCAAACCTGCTAGCACCAAGTTGCCCAACCAAACGGCTTCTGGAGGAAACACGCCGTTCTTGGCTCGGTCGACGCAGCCGACAAGCAGCGGGTAGTAGATCAAAAGAATCGGAAGAAAACAGGCGAAAAAACTTCCCCAAAACTCGCCGTGTCGTCGCCAAACCGCCATCGGGGCGCCGATCATCACAAACCCAAGGCAACTAAACCCATTCGACCAACGCCGATGCGGTTCGATCCTCAGTCGCGCGAGGCTACGCTCGGCACGACGCAAACGACTCTCTCGCTGACTCCAAACGGGCTGCGAAAGTTCAAAGCTGCGGCCGGTCATCATCGCAAAAGAAGCCTCGGCCGCCATTTCCTGTTTCAACTGATCGATCCGCGCCGTCTCTCTTGCCTTCGAGGGTCCGATCTCGCGAAGTGGAAGGTCCGAAGCGCTACGCGAACCCTCGGCCTGACCACTAAAATCGGCCAGCGAGATCGGCAACTCCCGCTCTCCCGGAAAGTAGCCCGAGTCTTTGCCTCCCATGTCGACATCGGCATTGGTCAGCGACAGCAGAATGTTGTTCTCTTCCTTGTTCACGCTTATCCGCGCTTCGTCGGCCGTAATCGTCCAGGGGGCCTTGTCTTTCGAGGGGAAAAACAAGAACGTCGGCTGGATCAATCGCTTCCCTTCAAGTCGTTTGACGGTCACTTTGAGTTTGTCGTTGCCAAACGAGCGAGTTGTCCGCAAACGGCCATAGACAATCTCCTCGAGCGACTCGAGAATCACTTGCTGCACCCCTCCTCGACCCCAAGAAACGGCCACGTCGTTCAGCGCAACGGCAACAAAACTCACCAGCGTCGCCAGAATAAGCGTCGGCCAAAGCATCACCATCGGCGAAATACCGAGCGACTTGATCGCGACGATCTCGTTCGACGAAGCGATTCGGCCATACACACCCGTCGTCGCTAGCAACATGGCCCCCGGCACGGCAAACTGCATCGCTTGCGGCAGCATGTAAGGCATCAGCCGCAAAATGGGCACGAGCCCCAACCCTTCGTCAACCGCCTCTTTGCCAATGAGCACCAGAAACATGAACGCCGTCATGCTGGTCAGCGCAAAGAAAAAAACCTTCAGCAGGTCGAACACCAGGTAGCGAGACAGAATACGCAAGGGTCGAGAGGGTTAAGAGTTGAGGGGGGGGTGAGGGGGAGTATTTGTCATTAGTTATTTTGCAATCGTCATTGGTCATTGAAGAAAAGGAAAAGCCTCGGAGCAAACCGATGGCCAATGACAAATAACAAATGACAATTAACTAATGACAATTACTCCCCTTGTTCTGCAAATCAGACCATTATTCCTCGAACAATCCTGAAGGCTGAAGCCTACCGCCTACCTCCTACCGCCTCAAGCCTAAAGTCTCCCTCAAAGATCGGTGCTCGAATCACTCGACCGCTCTGGCGACGAATTGCGAAGCGCTTCCATCAACTGGCGCACCGCACTGCAAAAACCGACCACCGCCTCTTCGTAGTCGCCCCGAGCAGCGGCCTCCTGGGCTTCCAGACAACTCTCATGGATCGGTTTCCAGTCGAAATCCCACTCGCGTCGAGCTTCCAATTCCTCAAGTTGCCGCACAATATCGCTTAGAATGGCGACGTTTTCAGCATTGGGGGTACTGTCATGGCGGCGATACGGTGACTTGCCGCGCGGGCCAATCGGAGTTGAACCAGTAGCCGGGGGCCCGGCTTCCGACTTTCGCGTCAGACCGAGCAACTTTCGAAACATCGCGACGATCGAAAAACGACTCGAGCTGGCACCAGCGCCAGCCGCTCCAGAAAGCTTGCTAGCAGTCGGTTTACCCAAGGCAGCGACATCAAAAACCTCGGCCGCGATCACGGTGATATTGTCGGGGCCGCCAAGCAAATTCGCCAAATCGATCAGCGATTGCGTCGCCTCGCTAGGCGACATCGACGAAAGCACCATGCCGATCAACTCGGGACGCAAGGGGCCCGTCAAGCCATCGCTGCAAAGCAGAAAACGGTCTCCTGACTGCAGCGCAAAGGGCCCTTCGAGATCGACTGCCACCGTCGGGTGCGGTCCGAGCGAACGGGTAATCACGTTCTTTGGCACAAAGTCGGGCACCTCGTCCTCGGTCGCGTTGCTCGCCGCAGCCATCTCCCAGACCAAGCTATGGTCGAAGGTCAGTTGCTCGAAGCAATTTTCACGCAAGCGATAAACTCGGCTGTCGCCCACATGGGCGGCCAACGCCCCCTGCGGCAGCAAAACCAAACAACTGCAAGTCGTGCCCATACCTTGAAAATCAACACTGCTCTCGCCCTTGGTGTAAATTTTGGTGTTGGCTTCGCGCACCGCGCCAACAATCGCCTCACTAGGCAATTGCTCGGTTTGCTTGGTATAGCTGTGGGGGATATTATCGGTTGCTAGCTTGCTCGCCAATTCGCCCGCCGCATGGGCCCCCATCCCGTCGGCCACCACGAACAAATGGCCATGGCTGACCCATCGCTCCGGAGAATCGGCCAAGGCAATCGCCACGGAGTCCTGATTGTTCTTCCGGCGCATCCCCACGTCGCTCGCCGACGTGCAGCGCAGGCCGCCAACGATCTGCTCCAGATTTTTCGGGGAAATGGTCATTCAGCAGCGGAAATTAAAGGGGAGTAAACGGAGGCACACCTGCCTCCGAACCGCAGAGCGGCAGACAGATCAGGCTAGCTAGCTATTTTAGCTGCGCCAGCAATCCTTTGATAGGCGTGGGATAGGCATGGCCACGCGGAGGCTGGCTCCCTATACTCTCGCCACTTTTCCGCGGTCTTTTCCTTAGTAAATTTTCCATGAATCGCAGCCTCTCTTCGAGCCCCGTCTCGTGGCCAGCGCTCCTCTGCTTGGCGATCAGCATCACGATGCTGCTGCCCGGCTGTGTGCGTCGTCGGCTGATGGTCCGTAGCAACCCGCCGGGGGCGATGGTCTACGTCGACAACCAACCCATCGGCACGACTCCCTGCGCTACCGACTTCGTGTATTACGGAACCCGCGAGATTCGCCTAGTAAAACCGGGCTTCGAGACGCTCACGGTCAGCCAACCGATCCCAGCCCCTTGGTACGAAATTCCACCGCTCGACTTTGTGAGCGAAAACCTCGTACCGCGCAAGATCCAAGACTATCGCACCGTCTCGTTCAACATGGTACCGCAAGTGATTGTCCCTACCGAGCAACTGCTCAGCCGAGCCGAACAGCTACGGCAAAGCACGATGCAAGGCGTCGTGCTACCTGCCTCGGCAACAAGCCTACCCGGCATAACGACCCCCGTCATACCAGCCAACCCCGGTCCACTCTTTGTCGCTCCCGAGAATGTCGCCCCAGGCCAAGTCCTGCCGCGCGGCGGTCAACCGCTAGAACTTCTACCCACACCAAGCCAATAGTTTCCTTCCGAATTCCGCAATCCGAATTCCGCATTCATTTGATCGGCAATTCACGGTTACGAGGCACAATACCCCGCGCAACCCGGGCCGGATCGCGGGCGATTTTGTCGCTGAACACACGGATGTCGTCCAATATCTGCCGGATGCGACGTCGCATCTCCGGATCGTTGATCAGCAGGCGAATATCACGCATCGCTCCCGACGCCTGACCCACCGTGCCTGCCAGTTGATTGTAAAGCGCATCATCATTGATCAGCTTGCCAAGCGTCCCATCACTATTGTTGATATTCTTCGCCAGCAGCGCAACTTCTCCGAGCAATTCGCTCATGTTCGAAACACCCGATTCGATCGAATTGACGATCTCGGGGCCCCGCTCACCCAGCGGCTTGGTGAGCCCCTGTAGATTTTTGAGATTCTGGTCGGCCGACCCGACCGCAGTCTCCAAAACTTGCAAAATCGCGCTCGCATCCTCGACGACCGACGGCAACTTGGCGAGCCCTTCCTTGAGTTGCACCTTGAACTCTTCGTCGCCGACAATGTCGTCGACGTTGCTCATCACGCTGCCAAACTCTGCGACGGCCAATTCCAGCGAACCCACCAACCGGCCCAGCCGTTCGACATCCTGATCGCCGAGCACCGTATTAAGTTGGTCGGCCAAGTGGGCCACCTCATCGCCAGCACGTCCTAGCGAAATAATCGTTTGCTTCAGGTCGCCCTGCAGGTTGGCAATCAAGTCCATCGGGTTCGGGTTGTACATCCCTTGCAAGGGCGGTCCGCCCGGCTGCACCACCACAGCCCCCTCGGAGGAAGCGACAGGAGAAAAATCGATCACCGCGTCGCCAATCAGCGAAGTCAGTATCCGAGCGTTCTCGTTGCTCTTCACATGCTTGTGCTCATCAATGTTGATCGTGATTAGCGCCCCCTCATCGGTATCAATCACTTCAGCAACACGACCGATGAGAATCCCCCGACGCCGGACCGGCGTATCCGGCGCAACCCCCGGAGCCTCCGACACCATGATCTGAAGCTGATATCTCTTTTGAAAAAACGACCCCGAAAAATCGCTATTCATCACAATCAAAATCGCCGCAACCATCGCCGTAGCAAACACGACGATGCCCACGCGGAATTGTTTCTTACGATCGTCCATGACTCATTTCCTCATGCGCCCAGGCAAAGCCAAGGGGTTGCAACCCCTCGGCTTGAAAACCGCTCTATTATTTCTAAGCATGTCCTACCGCTCTCGACTCTCGCATCTCCATCAACCGATCGCCCGCTTCGCCACGTACAAATTGCGAAACTCGGCTATCCGTGGCCGCATCGATCTCCGCAGGCGACCCGTCAAAAATGATTTGCGGTTCGCCCGGCTCAAGCCGAGACAAGGGATAAAGCATCACCACGCGGTCGGCCACTTTGCGTGCCGATTTCATATCGTGGGTCACGATCACGCTCGTGACCTCGTAATTCTCGCTCGTGCGGATCATTAGTTCATTGATCACATCGCTGACGATCGGATCGAGCCCCGTTGTCGGTTCATCGTAGAGCAGCACTTCAGGATGCATCACCAGCGCACGTGCCAAACCGACCCGTTTGCGCATCCCACCCGAAAGCTCAGCCGGACGTTTTCCTAATACGCTCGGCGGCAATCCCACCTCGGCCAATCCTGCGTGCATTTGCTGATCGTGTTCGGCCTGCTGCTCTGCCCGATGCTGCCGCAGCGGGAAGAGGATATTCTCGGCAACGGTCATGCTGTCAAACAGGGCTGAATTCTGAAACACAAAACCAAATCGAGTCCGCTGATGAGCTAAATCTTTTTCCGACAGCCGATCGACACGCCGGTTATCGAAATCGACGTGCCCCTGCGATGGCCGAATCAAGCCGATAATGGTTTTCAGCAGCACTGTCTTGCCACAGCCGCTTTCGCCAATAATCGCCAAGGTTTGCCCGCGCGGCACCTGGATCGAAATATCGCGCAGCACCTCCTGCTGTCCGAAACGGATGTGGAGATTGCAGACATCGATAATGGAATTGGAGGCAACCATAAAATTAAAACAGCGACGGCCCCTCGGGCCAAATCGCCAAATAAATCGTGTCGAGGAAAATGCTTAGGAACAAATCTAAAACAATGATTACAACAAACGACTGCACGAAGGCCGTCGTTGCTGCGCTGCCGACCCCTTCGGCACCCGGCTTGCAATGAAAGCCTCGATAACAACTCACGAGCCCAATCGTAGCGCCAAAGAAAACACTCTTGACGATGCCATAAAACAGATCCCAATTCTCGACAAAGTCGTTCGCATTGGACGTGTAATGTTGGATGTCGATGTCCAGAACAAAAATGCAATACCCTGTCCCGCCAACCACGCCCATGAACACCGCCATGATCGTCAGCGACGGAATCAACAGCAGGCAACTCAGAAACCGAGGCACCACGAGATGTTGAATCGGATTGGCACCCATGCTCGAGAGCGCATCGATCTGCTCGGTCACACGCATCGTGCCCAACTCGGCCGCCATCGCGCTGCCCACGCGGCCCGCAAGCATGGTTGCTGCTAGCACGGGGCCCAGCTCTCGGAACATCGATTTATTGATCACTCCGCCCAATTGGGTTTCCAGACCAAACGCACGAAACTGGGTATACGACTGCACCGCCAAAACCATCCCGATGAACGTGCCCGTGAGCGCCACGACCGGCAAACTCAGCACGCCAATTTGGTACATGCTGCTATAAAGCGTTTCGCGCCGTGGCAGACGAGTACACATCCAAACCAACGTCCGCCAAGCGAACAGCGTCATGTCGCCCAGCGTTTCAAACGTATTGAGCACCGCCGCACCCAGATCGGCGATCGAATGGTAGACCGCCTCCAAAAGCCCCCGACGAGGCGCAATTTCATAATCAACACTAGCCATAAGGTAGCTCACAAGTATTAAGCCGCGGTGCTTGCACCGCATCAGCGCAAGGAGGCACGAATCTAATTTCGGCCCCGCAGACCTTAACGCTTGAGAGAAGTCGAGCGCCTAGCACGATTTGTGCGATTAGGAAAGAAAAATAGCCGCGACCCAACGGATCGCAGCTATTGCTATCATTTTGCAGTGCTGCTAGCAAACTTGCGAGCTCAGCCCTCAGGAGGATTGCAAAGTCTATTTCTTGAACCGCCAAGATCGCCAAGGAAAAAAGAAATTTGCTTAAAAACAGCTATTTTCTTGCAGGTCGTTCCTTGGCGCTCTTGGCGTCCTTGGCGGTTTATCTGACTTTGCAATTCGCCTGGCTCAGCCCTCGCCCGACTCACCTTCGGCACCCGCACCGACTGGCTCCGGCTCGGCCTCTTTGGTCACCAAGCCCTCGAAATCAAGCTGCTTCTTGCCGCCGACTTCTTTCACCGAAACGCGAATCGTGTCCTTGCCGTTGAATTCGCCTTTGAGCAATTCCTCGGCCAACGGATCTTCGATGTACGACTCGATCGCCCGACGCAAAGGTCGCGCGCCGTAGTCGGTGTTCGAGCCCTTTTTGACCAAAAAATCCTTGGTGTCGTCGGAAAGCTCTAGCGCCAGCCCACGCTCTTCCAGACGGCTGCGAATCTTCGCAAGCTCTAGGTCCACCACCTGTTTTAGATCAACCTTGGTCAGATGGCGGAAAACAATCACATCGTTCACGCGATTGATAAACTCGGGGCGGAACACCTTTTCGATTTCTTCGGTCACGCGAGTTTTCATGCTCTCGTACGAAGCATCGTCGTCCGGTTTTTGAAAACCGAACGCCGCTTCGTTCTTGATCGCATCCGCACCTGCGTTGGTCGTCATAATCAGAATCACATTGCGGAAGTCGACATTCCGGCCAAAGCTGTCGGTCAACCGGCCTTCTTCCATCAACTGCAATAGCATGTTGAAAACTTCGGGATGCGCTTTCTCGATTTCGTCGAGTAGCACGACCGCATAAGGTCGACGGCGAATCTGCTCGGTCAACTGACCGCCTTCTTCAAAACCGACGTAGCCGGGAGGCGCACCAATCAACCGGCTAATGTTGTGCTTCTCCATGTACTCGCTCATGTCGATCTGAATGAGCGCGTCCTGGTCGCCAAACATAAACTCGGCCAGCGCCTTGGCAAGCAATGTTTTGCCGACGCCCGTCGGGCCAGCGAAGATAAAACAACCGGTCGGTCGTTTCGGATCTTGCAAACCGCTACGACTGCGGCGCACGGCCTTGGCAATCGCTTTGATCGCCTCTTCTTGGCTGATGACGCTCTCATGCAGCTCTTTTTCCATGCTCATGAGCCGCATCGTGTCTTCGGTAGTCATCCGCGTGAGCGGGATGCCGGTCATCTTCGAGACGACCTCGGCGATGACCTCTTCATCGACCACGCCACCATTCTCGCGCGATTTTTCACGCCAATCTTTGGTGATCTGGGTTTTCTTTTTCTTGAGCTTGTCGGCCGAGTCTCGCAGCGAAGCCGCTTTCTCAAAATCTTGGTTCGCGACCGCCTCTTCCTTGTCGCGATTGAGCTGTTCGACCTCGTCGTCGATCTCTTTGAGATTCGGTGGCTTGCTCATCGTCTTCAGCCGAATACGGGCACCCGACTCGTCAATCACGTCGATCGCCTTGTCCGGCAGGCATCGGCCCGTGATGTAACGATCCGAAAGTTCGACCGCCGCCTTGATCGCATCGTCGGTGATCTGCACGCGATGATGCTCTTCGTAACGGTCGCGAAGCCCTTTGAGAATATCGATCGTGTCCTGGATATTGGTCGGTTCGACCAGCACTTCCTGGAAGCGCCGGGCCAGGGCCGAATCTTTTTCGATATACTTGCGGTACTCGTCGAGCGTGGTCGCTCCGATGCACTGAATCTCGCCGCGAGCCAGCGCTGGCTTCAAAACATTCGAAGCATCGATCGCGCCCTCGGCACCACCAGCACCGATAAGCGTATGCAGCTCGTCGATAAAGAGGATCGTGTTTTTCGCCCGGCGTACTTCGTTCATTACGGCTTTGATCCGCTCTTCAAACTGGCCACGATACTTCGTGCCCGCAACCATCATCGCCAAGTCGAGTACCACGATACGACGCTCGAGCAGCAGCTCGGGCACGTTGCCATCGATCACCCGTTGGGCAAACCCTTCGACGATCGCCGTCTTGCCAACGCCCGCCTCGCCGAGAAGTACTGGATTGTTCTTCTGACGACGACAAAGAATTTGGATCGCCCGTTCGATTTCTTGATCCCGACCGATTACCGGGTCGAGCTTGCCTTGCTTGGCCAGCTCGGTCAGGTCGCGGCCAAAGCTATCGAGCGCGGGCGTCTTGCTCTTGCTGCTTTTGCGGCTCTCGCGTTCCTCGCCCGCCTCGCCACCACGGCCACCCCGGGCGCCAGCCATCTCTTCGCCTTCTAGGCCATGGCCAAGCAGGTTGAGAACCTCTTCGCGAACTTCTTCAAGCTTCAAACCCAAGTTCATCAACACCTGGGCAGCCACGCCTTCTTGCTCTCGCAACAGGCCAAGCAAAATGTGTTCGGTACCGACGTAATTATGATTCAGATGGCGAGCTTCTTCCATCGAGTACTCGATCACCTTCTTCGCACGCGGCGTTTGAGGCAACTTGCCCATCGTGACCATGTCGGGCCCGCTCTGGACTCTCGACTTCCAGCCGAATCTTGCGCAGATCGACATCCAAGTTCTTCAGCACGTTGGCCGCAACGCCACTGCCCTCTTTGATCAGCCCAAGCAGCACATGCTCGGTCCCAATGTATTCGTGATTGAATCGCTGGGCCTCTTGATTGGCAAGCTGCATCACTTTGCGAGCTCGGTCGGTGAATCGTTCGTACATCGCCATTCTCCTATGCCGCCATGGGGCGACTGGTATCGTCGGATAAAGGTTTTTTGTCGTTGGTTTTTTTGTCGTTGGTTTTGTCTAAGTTCTCGGGTGTCAGTTCGTCCTTGCGGACGGCGCTAACGATCGCTTCGCGTTCGGCTTCGATTTCATACTTCCAAGTACTCGCGGCTTCTAATCGCTCCAATCGATCGAGCTGACGAAGGGCTTCTTCGCCACGCCCCTGGTGTCGCCACAGCGTGGCGAGCATCAATCGGCTTTCCACGTCGCGGGCATCTTGCTTCAGTAACTTGAGCAACAACTGTTCGGTCGCCACCCAATCGTTTTCGAGATAACGCTGCTGCGCCTCTCGAAACCACTCCTCTCGCTCGTCCGCAGGCTGCTCCCCCTCGGGCGACTCTTCCTCAGCCACGCCAACTCTACCGCGAACTCGTTCGCCACGACTCTGCCACCAAGCCAACAGCCAAACCACCGTCAGCACGCCCAAACCGGTCAGACGTACATTGCTGGTCAACCACTCGGTAAACACGAGCGAGGCAAGCAACAAAACATTGGCAAGCGCCGTAAATCCTACCGCGACCGCCAGTCCTACCCAAGACCCCTGATTCCACAACAGGGGAAGCCCAGGCCACAGGCACGCAGTCCAATGCAGTTTTCGCGTCTGCCCCATGATTTCCCACTCTCACGTCCGCCACACTTCACGGCGACCCAAATCGCCGAGTAGAATAGCCGAGTGCTTTGTCATGCCCCAATTCTAAGAGTTGTCAAAGCGCTAGAAAGTCTAGCCCGTACTCACGTAGAATCAAGGCAACTAGTTGCTATACCTAGATTTACAGCCACCGAAGTCGTTTAGCCGCTCAACCTTACCGACAAATCAAACCGCCCGCACACCCACGATCTCCCGCAACAGACATTCCCTCGCGCGGGAAGCAGGAAGATAACGATAATAAGGCCCCAACGGAATGCGGATTGGGGGATGGCGGATTGCGGAAATTTTCCCAAAAAACCTCGGCGAGCCTGCTTCAGCACGCGGGAGCCCACAACAGCACCGCTAGCAAACCACCTCTAATGACCAACACCCCCACAATCCGCATCCTCGACGCCGCCGCCAATCGGGCCACTGAGGGCCTGCGAGTCGTCGAAGACTACGCACGTTTCGCCCTCGACGATGCCCATCTGACCGGAATAGTAAAAAATCTCCGCCACGCCCTAGCCACCGCCTGCACGGCCCTGCCCGATCGGCACGCCTCGCGCGAAACCCGCCAAGATGTCGGCACCACGATCAGCACCCCCACCGAATCCAAACGCGCAGGCCCCTGGGAAGTCTGCATCGCCAGCCTCGAGCGAACCAAGCAATCGCTCCGCAGTCTCGAAGAATACAGCAAAATCGATTCCCCAAGCCTCTCGACTTCATTCGAATCACTACGCTACCAGCTTTACACCCTCGAGCGCGCACTCGCCATCACCCAGAAAAGCCGCATGCGTCTTCGCGATGTGAGACTCTGCATACTCCTAGACGGGCAAGACTCCCCCGAATCGTTCAAGCAGCGAGTCGCCCAGCTACTCGACGCCGGCGTAGGAATGATTCAGCTACGCGACAAAAGTTTACCCGACGCCCAATTGATCGAACGAGCACGTCTGCTTCGCTCCATGATTCCCCGCCAGGACGGTGCCCAAAACGACGCCCCGATCTTCATCATCAACGACCGCCCCGACATAGCCGCCCTCGCCGATGCCGACGGCGTTCACCTAGGCCAAGACGACATGAGCGTAAAAGATGCCCGATCGATCGTCGGCCCAAGAAAGCTCATCGGCGTCTCCACCCACTCCATCGAGCAAGCCCGCACCGCCGTGCTCAACGGAGCCAACTACCTAGGCGCAGGCCCCACCTTTCCGTCCTCAACCAAATCGTTCGACACCTTCCCCGGTCTCGATTACTTAAAACAGCTAGCCGAAGAAATCCGCCTCCCCACCTTCGCCATCGGCGGCATCAACGCCAAAAACCTCAACCAAGTGCTAGCCACCGGCATCACCCGCGTGGCCGTAAGCAGCGCAGCCACCGAAGCAAAACAACTACTCCGCCTCCTCCCGCCTAGCGACTAGCATTCCCCCAAGTAGAATGGTGGTTCCCGGACCCGTAGCATTCCGCAATCCGAATTCCGCAATCCGAATTCCCTCATGCTTCACGCAATCATCATGGCCGGCGGCACCGGCACCCGCTTTTGGCCCGCCAGCCGTGCCACCACGCCCAAACAGATGCTCTCGCTGGTCGGCGACAAGACCATGATCCGCCAGACGGTCGACCGACTCGACGGGCTGGTCGCCCCCGAGCAGACGCTGATCGTCACCAACGAGCGGCTCGTCGGCCCGATCGCCGAGCAACTGCCCGAACTGCCCGCCGCGTCGATCGTCGGCGAACCGTGCAAACGCGACACGGCCCCCTGCATCGGCCTCGCGGCACTGCTCGTCAGCCGCGACGACCCCGACGCCACGATGGCCGTCATGCCAGCCGACCATGTCATTCACGACACCGACAAATTTCAAGCCGCAATGACGCAAGCGGAGGAAATGGTCGCTCGCACTTCGGGCCAAATCGTCACCTTCGGCATCCGCCCCACCTACCCGGCAGAGATTTTTGGTTACATCCAGCGTGGCGAAGCACTCAAAGCAGCTTCCAGCTACACCGTAAAACAATTCCGCGAAAAGCCCGACGCCACCACCGCCGCCGAGTACCTCGCCGCCGGCGACTATTATTGGAACTCGGGCATTTTTGTCTGGCGCGCTAAAACCATCCTCGACGCGCTCGCCGCGCGACAACCCAAGACGCTAGCCCACCTACAAAAAATCGTCGACGCCTGGGGCACCGATCGCCAACACGACATTTTTACCGAAGAGTTCACCGCCATCGAGGGCATCTCGATCGACTACGCCGTCATGGAACACGCCACCAACGTCGCCGTGATCGAAGCCCCTTTTGATTGGGACGACCTGGGCGGCTGGCAATCGCTCACCCGTCTGCTCGGCACCGACGACAACAAAAACACGATCGTCGGCAAACACCTCGGCCTCAACACGACCGGCACAATTGTCCGCACAACCGACGATCACCTAGTCGTCACGCTCGGCCTCGAAGACACGATCGTCGTCCACACCCCCGGAGCCACCTTGGTCGCGAACAAAAACGACGAAGAATCGATCCGTAAAATCGTCAAAGAACTCGAAGCAAGAAACTGGAACGAATACCTGTAGCCGCGATCCGCACAAAACAGCCGCATTCGCACAGAAAATAGCCGCGATCTGACAGACAGTACCGCGATCTGACAGATCGCCGGAGTCAACCCACATGCCACCTGCTTCCTCCACCCGCATCGCCGGCATCGACTACGGCACCGTCCGCATTGGCATCGCCCTCGGCGATCTCGAAACCAATCTCGCCGGACCCTACGAAACCTACACTCGCCGCAGCGAAAAACTCGACGCCCAGTACTTTGTCGAACTGGCTCAACAAGAACGGATCGCCCGATTCGTCGTCGGCCTGCCCGTCCACCTCGACGGCCACGAAAGCCAAAAATCTCGCGAGGCGCGCCAATTCGGCGACTGGCTCGGCAAACTCACCGGCGTGCCGATCGACTATTTCGACGAACGGTTTACCTCGGCCGAGGCGGAGCGCATCTTGCAGGAAGCAAACCTCACCAAAAAACGACGCAAAGCGCGCATCGACCAACTGGCCGCCCAAATCATGCTCACCGCCTATCTCGAAGCAGGAGCCAAAAGCCAAGATTCGCCTGACAGTATCGATTAAAAAAACCAATCAACAAAAAATAGCCGCGATCTGATAGATCGCCGGAGCCAAAAAAAGTCGACTCACAAAAAATGTCCAAACTCCTCTTCGGCTACGGCTACCTAGGCCTCCGCGTTGCCAATCTTTGGCGCGACGCAGGCGATACGGTCCACATCGTCACGCGCTCCGCCCGTCGCGCAGCCAGCCTACAAAACGCCGGCTATCAAACCACCGTTGCCGATGTGACGCAACCCGACACACTCCAAAATTTACCGCCCGCCGAAACCGTCCTCTTCGCCGTCGGTTACGATCGCACGCAGACCGACTCGATTCACACGGTCTACGCCGGCGGCGTCCAAAACGTCCTTGCCGCGCTACCCGCAAGCGTAAAACAGTTCATTTACATCAGCACGACCGGCGTCTACGGGGCCAGCGGCGACTGGGTCGACGAGCTCACGCCGCCTAATCCTCAACGCGACGGCGGCCGAGCCTCGCTGGCCGCCGAAAAGCTGCTTGGCGAAAATTCCGTCATCCTCCGTCTTGCCGGCATCTACGGGCCAGGGCGAATTCCCTATCTCGACAAGCTCCGCGCCGGCCAGCCAATCGCCGCTCCAAGCAAAGGTTGGCTGAACCTCATCCACGTCGACGACGCAGCATCGATCGTTCTCGCTGCCGAGTCCTGGGCGGCGGAGGGGCAAGCAGCGGGACCGCACCTCTTTTGCGTCAGCGATGGCCAACCCGTCGTGCGCGGAGACTACTACTGCGAAGTCGCCCGCCGCATCGGCGCGCCCGAACCGCAATTCGTCGAGCCCCACCCCACGTCTCCCGCCGCCGCCCGGGCTGCCGCCGACAAGCGAATTTGCAACAAAAAAATGCTCAGTACGCTCAAGCCGCACCTTGCCTACGCGAAGGCTTGGCGAGCGTTTTGGCTGACTAGGAGTACTCCGGCGATCTGTCAGATCGCGGCTAACCCTCCTGTCAGATCGCGGCTAGCCTTCTATTGAGATCGATTCTCGATTGCCTTCTGCAGCCCACACCGTTGCACAGACACGGGCGACCCCTTTAGAATCTCCCTAACCTCCTAACCTCTAGCCTCTAACCTCTCCAACGAATGCTCGAACGCGCCCCCCTGTTTCCCCATGTGATTGAACTCAACCACCAGGCGCGTCGGCATATCACCTGCAGCGCCTATCTCATCTACGACGACCAAGAGTGGACGCTGTTCGACATCGGCTACGAAGACGCCGTCGACGATTGCATCGAACTCATTCGCAATCTCGATTTTCCGTTTAGCCAGTGCAAAACACTCATCGCTTCGCACGCCGACGTCGATCACATCCAAGGTTTGTCCAAAGCCAAGCAGATTCTAAAAACCACGGTCACCGCCCATCCGTTGGCGGCCAAATATTTGCAGTCGGGCGACAAACTGGCCACGTTCGCCGAGATCACCGCTCAAGACATCCACTACGAAATGCCGCCGGTCGAAGTGGAAAACCTGGTCAACGATGGCGATACCATCCAAGTTGGCAGCCTCGAGCTCGAAGTCTGGCACACTCCAGGCCACACCGACGGCCAGCTCTCGC
This sequence comes from Planctomycetota bacterium, assembly GCA_013151315.1. Taxonomy (GTDB): domain Bacteria; phylum Planctomycetota; class Planctomycetia; order Pirellulales; family Lacipirellulaceae; genus Bythopirellula. The sequence goes on from JAADIN010000221.1 coordinate 17,538, forward strand.
TACGCATGGGCAACCTGCTTTTCTCCGGCGACAACATCTTTCGCGATGGTTGCGTCGGCGCGATCGACGCCCATCACGGCAGCAACATTCCCGATTTCATCACCTCGCTCCGCCGCATCCAATCCAGAGTGGCTCCTCCCCAGCCACGGCCCCGTCTTCCGCAAAGACGACGCCCACATCCAGCGCACGATCGACCGCTTGGAAACCTACCTCCACATGGCCGACTTCGGCACCTGCGCGATCGATTGGCCTCTGATGGACCAATGGGAACGAGAATTGGTCGAAGGCAAACGGCCCACGTAGGGGCAACTTACGAAAATAGAATCGTTAGTGCCGACGGCCACATCGCTTCATAAGGGTTGGCTCTCAACCAAATTGCGGGGCCTCAATTTTGGCAAGTCGGTCAGAATATCGACCGCAAGAAATCGCAACCAGCACAGCGACAACATCTACGCCGGCTCGGCGACTGCGACCGCCGACATGCAAAGAACAAGAGCTAAATTAGCCAACAGGTGAAATACGGAGCGATTCACGAGAGGTGGCTCAAGATTTACGCGGGAAAGAAAACAAAGGCCGACCCATTTACCGACCAAGGATCACGTCGATACCTGTCAAAACCGCTCGGAGTTGCCGCTTCGATAGCTTGCCACTCCGTTCGGCAAGCTGCTCCTTGCCCAAGGCAACGATCAGGGAAACATTGGCAACCGAATCCTTCGGAAGCCCCGTTAGCCTGCTCTTTAGCAAAACATTACCGGGAGCATTCGACCATTTGAGATTACTTGTCAGCGGAATACAAACGACCGTCCCGATCCGGCTGCGACTGATCGCATCCGATTGAACCACCACCACCGGCCGCCTGAAGCCTGGCCCCGAACCCATTGGCTCGCCAAGATCAGCCCACCAGACTTCGCCCTGGGAAATCACCATTCCACCCGCCGCAAAGCTTGCTGACCAGCCCGGTGCGTGAAGTCGTCGACCTCTTCACCCACTTCCTCAAGCACCTGATTCATGGTGCTCGTCACATGGTCGTCGTCATGTCGAGCGACGAACTCCGACAGCGCACGTGCATAGAGCTGACTACGCGAAGTCTGCAGCCGACTCGCCAAACGCTCCGCGTCCTCAAAAACCTCGTCGGGAATCGAAA
>JAADIN010000056.1 GCA_013151315.1 Planctomycetota bacterium
CTCGGCGGCTACCGATTGCGATTCACGATCACCAAGCGCACCGCTGCCGGATCGATCGGCGGACCCAGGGCGGGGCAACGGCAAAGAGTCGACCACGACCAATTCGCCCAAATCTTGCCCGTCTCCGACGAGCTCGGACAAAATGTCGAGCAGGCGCTCCAACCAGGCTCCGAATTGTACGAACGCCTCCACCGCAACCTACGGAAGCCACCGCCGGTCGTGGTTTGGCTCTACACCGACAGCTTTAATGAGTTTCGCCCCCTCAAGCGGGCGCTATGGGAAAAGGGAATCGCCGTAGCCGTTCGCCCAATGCGACCGGGCACACAGATCGGCGCTTCGCCCCACGGAAGCAAATCGTCGGCACAATAAGAATGCAATCCTCCTGCGGTGCAAAGCCGGGGGATTGCAATCTCTCGGCCTCTCAGTTCTCGGCGCCAACATCTTCTTTCATGGCGTGCGCCGCGCTGTCAGCAAAAAACGCCTGCAGCAGCAGCAATCCCGCGCCAAACACAAGCAGCGAGTCGGCGATATTAAAATTGGGCCAAACCCAACGGTCGTCCCATTGCACCAAAAGAAAATCGCGAACCATAGACTCGCTCCCCCGCACGTGAAGGATCGAAGCGATCCCATTCGAGTCGGTGGAGACCCAAACGGTCGTACAGATTCCCCCCGACGCCGCCCATCACACAGCCGAGCGCCGTGGTGAGCCAACGATCGAGAGCCGCCCGATATCGGAACAGCCAAACGGGAATTGCCACCCCTGCCGAAAGGGCGAACAGGGCAAATATCCAAACCTTGCCCTGCCCCATCCCGAAGAGGGCCCCTTCGTTGAGACTTTTCTGGATTCCGACGTGGCCTTCCCACAGCCACCACTCGCTGCCGTGGAAGAGATCGGGGCGAGAAAAAACCATCTGCTTGGTCAGCAAGTCGGCCACACAACCGAGCACGGCCAGCGACCAAAACCAAATCACACGGCGGGTCGGTATCTGGAGGTCGTCGTCCATGAGTTTCGCGGTTAGCTTTTAGCCACTAGCGGTTAGCTCGCCAAGTTTTGGTCTTTGAGCGAAGCACACTTGATGCACATCGGGGCATGCGGAATCGCGTTGAGCCGCGTCTTGGGAATTGCCGCCTCACATCCGAGGCAGACACCGTAAACGCCGCTCTCGACCCGCTGCAAGGCCCCCTCGATCATCCCCAGCGTATCCTCTTCGGTAGCTAGAAGGCTTAGCGTAAATTCCTGCTCGAAATTGTCGCTGCCCAACTCGGCCATGTGGATCGGCATACTCGAGGCTTCCGAACCTTCGTTCCCAAGGGCCGCATCGGCCATCGACGAAACATCACCTCGCAAGCGATCTCGTATGCCCAGCAGACGCTCCTTGTACACTTTCATTTCCGATTTCTTCATGCGTTGTCCTCTCTCTATTGGGCCTGCCCTGCGTACTCCGCCAAGCAGAGGCCAGCCCCTCATTCTAGTGGTCTGGCCTCTAGCGGTCAAACGCTTGCCCCTGTCGGCTGTCCCGGGTAGACTGGCTATAAGTTGTTGTCCCGTTTGCGCTTACCTTGATTCATAGGATAAAAGCGGGGCCCCAAGATTCCGCTCTCAGGAGATTCAGCAGGTGTCTACTTCGGTGCAAACCAACACCGATCCGGCGTTCCAACGTTGTTTGGCGCCCGATTGCGCCGCAACTTACGATCTGGGCCAAGCCCTCACTTCCTGCAGCGAGTGTGGCGGATTGCTCGATGTCGCCTACGATTGGGACCGCCTGCCGGTGCCCAAATCGCTCCGCGATTTTGAGAAGAAATGGTCCCGTCGCAACGAACCCCTATGCCGGAGCGGCGTCTGGCGTTTTCACGAACTCCTGCCTTTCGCGCCGCCCGAAAAAGTGGTCACCATCGGCGAAGGCCAAACCATGCTGCAGCCGTCCGACGGCGTCGCAAGCTATGTCGGCGTCGATCCGGGCAGACTCTTTCTTGAATACGAAGGCCTCAATCCCTCGGGCAGTTTCAAAGACAACGGCATGACCGCTGCTTTTACTCACGCCCACACCATCGGTGCCAAACGGGCCGCCTGCGCTTCCACCGGCAACACGAGCGCTTCGCTGGCCCTCTACTGTGGCGTCAGCAAGCTCATGCAGGCCGTCATCTTCATCGGCACAGGAAAAATTTCTTACGGCAAACTTTCGCAAGCCCTCGACTACGGGGCATTAACCCTACAAATTGCCGGCGACTTCGACGACGCGATGCAACGCGTACGCCAAGTCAGCGAGCAACTAGGCATCTACTTGGTCAACAGCGTCAATCCTTTCCGGCTTGAAGGTCAAAAGACCATCATGTACCGCGTTTTGGAAAGTCTCGATTGGCAGCCGCCCGATTGGATCGTTGTGCCAGGGCAACCTGGGCAACAGCAGCGCCTTCGGCAAAGCGTTTATGGAGTTGCACGAGCTCGGGTTGATCGATCGCATCCCGCGGCTGGCAGTCATCAACGCCACAGGTGCCAACACGCTTCATGAATTGTACGAAGTACGCGGCAATCGCTGGAACGAAGGAAACGTCGACCGGCAGGTGCCTACCAATTACTACGACGAACTCGATAAAACCGATCGTCGTGCTTCGACCATCGCCAGCGCCATCGAAATCAATCGCCCGGTCAACTATCAAAAGTGCTTGCGCGCACTCGACGTTTGCGATGGCGTCGTACGCGAAGTCGACGACCAGCAGATTCTCAACGCCAAAGCTCAAGTCGGCAACAACGGCTTGGGATGCGAGCCAGCCAGCGCCGCCAGTGTAGCCGGTGCCAAGTTACTACGAGAAGAAGGCGTCATCGCCCCGTCCGATCGCGTTGTCTGCATACTCACAGGCCATCAACTCAAAGACCCGACTGCAACGGTTGCCTACCACACCACCGACCAAGAAGAATTCAACCGTGTTTTAGGAAGCCGTGGAGTCAAGCGAGCCGAGTTCGCCAACCGAGCCGTCGCGGTGCCCAACGACCTCGACGAAATCGTCCGAGCGATTCAGCTCAATAGTTAGCGTTATTGGGAAATGGCCACAGACACAACAAGGCTTCTTTAGCCACGGATGAAACACGGATTGAACACAGATCACGGGTAACGTATCCGAAGCACACTCCTTTTTTATCCGTGTTTCCTCCGTGTTCAATCCGTGGCTAATTTCCCGTAGAAAGGGTAAACCCATGACCGTCCAAACTTTCCGAAACCTGCTCAAAGAACGTCCCTTCAAACCGTTTCGACTC
>JAADIN010000092.1 GCA_013151315.1 Planctomycetota bacterium
CGAAAAAACTGGGTAGGCACTTTTGAGCAATACCTGGACATCGTCCGCGAGAATCCGCAAGTCACGCGCACTGCCTACCAACGGATCTACGACATGATCCTCACCTACGGCTGCGAGGTCGTCACCAAGGGGCGCGACAAGGAACATCATTACCATTTTTTCGACGATCCTGATAACGACGGCCAGGACGCGGTCTTCGGCCTGCGCGGCCCGCTCCACAAACTCGTCAACGCGCTGAAAAGCGCGGCTCACGAATACGGCATTGAAAAGCGAGTCCTTCTTTTGCATGGCCCGGTCGGCAGCAGCAAAAGTACCATTGTGCGGCTGCTCAAACAGGGCCTGCAAAAGTACTCCACCTCCGATGAAGGCGCGTTGTACACGCTCGGCTGGGTCGACGAGGAAGATCCGGGCGAAGTCCAATGGTGCCCGATGAACGAGGAGCCGCTGCATCTAATTCCCGAACGGTTCCGAGATGAGGTGGCCAGCCAATTGAATACCGGACGCGAGAAAGACGATTACCGCGTGCGAATTCGCGGCGGGCTCGATCCCTTCTGCCGGTTCATGTACCAGCAGCGACTCAAAAAATACGATGGCGACTGGACTCGAGTCATCCAAGACATCCGCGTGCGGCGTGTCATCTTGAGCGAGAAGGACCGCGTCGGCATCGGCACCTTCCAGCCCAAAGACGAGAAAAACCAAGACGCCACCGAGCTCACCGGCGACATCAACTATCGAAAGATCGCCATCTACGGAAGCGACAGCGACCCGCGAGCGTTTAATTTCGATGGCGAATTCAATGTCGCCAACCGGGGCATTATCGAGTTCGTCGAGGTCCTGAAGCTCGACGTGGCGTTTTTGTACGACCTGCTCGGCGCCAGCCAGGAACACAAAATCAAACCGAAAAAATTTGCCCAAACCGACATCGACGAAGTCATCATTGGCCACACCAACGAGCCCGAATACCGCCGCTTGCAGAACAATGAATTCATGGAAGCCTTGCGCGATCGGACTGTCAAGATCGACATCCCCTACGTCACGACACTCGAGCACGAAATCAGCATCTACGAGAAGGATTACAACAGCAAAACCGTGCAGGGCAAGCATATCGCTCCGCATACGATCGAAATGGCCGCGATGTGGGCATTGCTCACACGGCTGGAAGAGCCCAAGCATGCGGGACTCACCCGACTACAAAAACTAAAACTTTACAACGGAAAAACGCTACCCGGGTTTACCGAGGAAAATATTTCGGAGTTGCGCGACCAAGCTATCGAGGAGGGCTTAATCGGCATCTCGCCCCGCTATGTCCAGGACAAAATCTCCAACGCGCTCGTCGCCCATCCCGAGGCGAGCTCAATCAATCCGTTCATGGTGCTCAACGAACTCGAGTCGGGACTCAAACATCACAGCCTCATCAACAAGGAGGACCTGAAGCAGGAATACCGCGATCTACTCGGCGTCGTCAAAGAAGAGTACGAAAATATCGTCAAGCTCGAAGTCCAACGGGCCATTGCCGCCGACAAAGACGCCTTAGCCCAACTCTGTGGCAATTACATCGACAACGTGAAGGCGTACACGCAAAAAGAAAAAGTAAAGAACCCCTTCACCGGGCAATACGAAGAACCCGACGAGCGGCTCATGCGTTCGATCGAAGACAAAATCGATATTCCCGACAGCCGCAAAGACGACTTCCGGCGCGAAATCATGAACTACATCGGGGCCCTGGCGATCGATGGCAAAAAATTCGATTATCGAACCAACGAACGGCTCAACAAGGCACTCGAACTCAAGTTATTCGAGGATCAGAAAGACTCGATCAAGCTGACGAGCCTCGTTTCCAATGTCATCGACGAGGAGACCCAAAAGAAGATCGACGTCGTCAAGGGTCGCCTCATCCGCGACTACGGCTACGACGACGAAAGTGCAACCGATGTGCTGAACTACGTAGCAAGCATTTTTGCACGCGGAGATACAAAGGAGAGTAGCTAGATTTGAAACGCAGAGACAATTTTTCTTCCCCCCTTTTCTTTCTCTGCGACCCTCTGCGCCTCTGTGTCCTCTGCGTTTAATAACCAACCATGAGAAAACCACCATGATCTTGGACATCGAACGCGATCAGCGACGCTTCAAGGAAATTGTGCGTGGGCGCATTCGCGAAAATCTACGAAAATATATCACCCATGGCGAGATGATTGGTCGACGTGGCAAGGAAACCGTGAGCATCCCGATTCCGCAGTTAGACATTCCTCGCTTTCGGTTTGGAGACAACGGTTCCGGCGGCGTCGGACAAGGAGATGGCGAAGTCGGCGACCCCGTAGGCAAGCCGGGCGACGGGCCAGCAGGCGCTGGCGGTGCGGGAAGCGAACCCGGATCGGGACACCTGCTCGAAGTTGAAGTCGATCTCGACGAACTAGCCCAGATGCTTGGCGACGAACTCGAGCTGCCGCGAATCGAACCCAAGGGCACCGCCAGCATTACCTCGAAAAAGGCAAAGTACAACAGCATTCGGCAAACGGGCCCCGAGTCACTTCGGCATTTCAAGCGGACCTATCTCAACGCCCTCCGCCGACAAATATCGACCGGCACTTATCAGCCTGACGATCCCTACATCGTGCCGATCAAAAGCGACAAACAGTATCGCTCGTGGAACGAGGTTCCGTTGCCTGAAGTCAACGCTGCAGCGGTCTACTTGATGGATGTCTCGGGATCAATGACCGACGAGCAGAAGCAGATCGTTCGTACCGAAGCATTTTGGATCGACGCTTGGCTGACGAAACAATACAAGGGCCTAGAAACACGATACATCATCCACGACGCGTTAGCCAAAGAGGTCGACGAGCACACATTTTACCACACGCGAGAAAGCGGCGGCACCCGCATCAGCTCCGCCTACAAAGTTTGCGCAGAGTTGATCGAAAAATCCTTTCCTGTTTCCGATTGGAACCTCTACATTTTCCAATTCTCCGACGGCGACAACTGGGGCGACGACAACAACCAAGCCTTCGAACTGCTCTCCGAAAAACTGATGCCCGCATCCAATTTGTTTTGCTACGGACAAGTCGAGAGTCCCTACGGCAGTGGTGATTTTATCGACGCCCTGCGCAAACAATTCGGCGAAGAAGAAAAACTCGTTTTATCAGAGATCGAAGACCGAGAGGGGATTTATAACTCGATCAAAATGTTTTTAGGCAAGGGAAAGTGATTTTGAAGCCACGGATTGAACACGGATGAAACACAGATTAAAAAATACTATTTTGAGGCGCGGAGTTCGCAGAGAGAAGAGAATAGGAAACGTGTCGATAGGTAAGTCCTCAGCGTCCTCCGCGCCTCCGCGTTTCTAATACTTAGTTATGTAGCTTCAGATGGCTGAAGTGTTACCTTTTTCTTTATCCGTGTTTTATCCGTGTTCAATCCGTGGCTCCCCTACACATTTTGTTCCACTTTGCCAAAGAGACATAGCAAAGGACAGAAAAATGGCTTCCACTGAATTAGGTAAACTAACGCCCGAACTGGCTGCCATTCAGGTAGAGATTGAAGAGTACGCGCGAGGCCATGGGCTCGATTTCTACCCAACGATCTTCGAGCTGATCGATGCCGACCAACTCAATGAAATCGCCGCCCGGGGTGGGTTTCCTACCCGCTATCCGCATTGGCGGTTTGGGATGGAATACGAGCAGCTCAGCAAAGGTTATCACTACGGGCTGCAAAAAATCTACGAAATGGTGATCAACAACGACCCGTGTTACGCCTATCTGATGCGCTGCAACGGGATGATCGATCAAAAAATGGTGATGGCCCACGTCTACGGGCATTGCGACTTCTTCAAAAACAATCAATGGTTTTCCCGTACCAATCGCAAGATGATGGACGAGATGGCGAATCATGGTACGCGGATCCGCCGGATCATGGATGCTGTCGGCGTGGAAGAAGTCGAAGATTTTGTCGACGTTTGCCTGAGCATCGAAGATCTGATCGACGTCCATGCGCCTTTTATCAAACGTCGCGAAACCGAGGACAAGTACGATTTCTCGAACCCGCAGGAAGACGACGCTCGCAAGCCATCGCGGTTCGATGCCAAAAACTACATGGACCCGTTCATCAATCCCAAAGAAAAACTGCAAGCCGACCAGGAAAAAATCGACGAAGAAGCTGAAGACCGCCCCTTCCCTGAAACGCCCGAACGCGATGTCATGCAGTTCCTTCTAGAACATGCCCCGCTCAGCGGTTGGCAGGCCGACATCCTTGCGATCATTCGCGACGAAGCCTATTACTTCGCCCCGCAAGCTCAAACCAAAATCATGAACGAAGGCTGGGCCAGCTATTGGCATTCGACCATCATGATTCGCCAGGGGCTGACCGGTGCCGATGTCGTCAACTACTGCGACCACCACAGCGGAACGATGGCCAGCGCGCCGACACAACTCAATCCCTACAAAGTCGGCATCGAGCTGTTTCGGAATATCGAAGACCGTTGGAATCGAGGCGCCTTTGGCCGCGAATACGACGAATGCGACGACCAAACCCAGCGAGAAAAATGGAACACCGATGTGGGCCTGGGCCGCGAAAAAATCTTCGAAGTCCGGCGCATCCACAACGACTTGACATTCATCGACGAATTTCTGACGCTCGACTTTGTGCGAGAGCACAAGCTCTTTCGCTTTGGTTACAACCCGGGCAGCGAGGCTTACGAAATCGAAAGTCGAGAATTCCCTAAAGTGAAACAGCAGTTACTCGAGAGCCTCACCAATCGAGGACGACCGATGATCGCCGTCGCCGAGGGTAACTACAAAAACCGCGGCGAGCTTTATCTAAAGCACGAGTACTCGGGCGTGGAACTTCAGCTCGACCAAGCCCGCGATACGCTGGAAAATCTCTATCGGCTATGGAATCGGCCTGTACATATCGAAACCGTTTTGGAAGGTGACAAAGCGGTCGCTTCCTTCGATGGCTCGGATCATGAATTGGAACTAGACGATCCGGCCGACGACACAGAGGACGCAGCATGAAACTTCGCGACCATTTCCACAGCGAACTGCAAGCGATCGTTGGACAGACGAACCAACGGATCACGGTTACCGAAGGTCCGCGCACTTTGCGCTGCGAAGTCGACCAATGCGATCCCATGGCCGTGGCCCTCTATGAATTGGTACTCGAGACAGACGAACTGGCTCACATCGAGGTTGCAGTTCTGCAGCAAGCGAGTCAGTCCTTGTGCGACCGCGTGAACTACTTGCTCGAACCGATATCGCCAATCGAAACCGACATCGACGGCTGCATCATTCAGATGCGCAGCAGCCCGCCTCAACAAAACGACGCGGGACGATTTTATTACGAACTGCTGCTGCGTCGGGGCGGCTCGATCGCGCTAGTTCGCTACGAAAAACAACCGGGCGCTATTCGCACGCGCGTTGCCGCAACGCTCACTCGCGAAGTGCTTGGCCGATTGATTGAAGATTTCGACGCAACGGTAGCAGAAATTTCTAAGAATTGAATCCCAGCGCAAAGCCGAGGGGTTGCAACCCCTCGGCTTTGGTGCCGTTTTTTAGTCATTTTTTCTTGGCCCCCTTCCAGCCACCATGGGAGATTGGTTAACATGCCAACAGGTTTTTACAGGCGGTTTCCAATCCACTTTCAGCATGAAATTTCCCGCCGTGGGATGCTTTTTGGGTGTTTTGGAACCGCTTCCAGTTACTCCACCTGATTGAATTGTTGCACCTCTCTCATGAATCGTCCTGCTCATACGGGTCAGCCCGTCGAAGTTTCGCTCAGCCCGGCCGAAGGTGGCTGGCATTGCAGCCATCTCTATTACTCTTGGAATCGCGGCGTTCTCGCCTCGATGTCGCCCGAGCAAATCGCCACGGGCCGGGCCGACGTGATCGAGGCGCTCAACTCGGAGGCAGACGGTGCGCCGCTCCGAGTCCAAACCTCGGTCGTCAGCGGCCACAAGGCCGATTTCGGGCTTATGCTGATGGACACCGATCCGCTGAAAGTCGATCGGGTTCACCAACGGTTAATGGCCGGCGGACTTGGCAAGGCACTGACGCCCGGCTACTCGTTTGTCTCGATGACCGAAATTAGCGAGTACGTCCCCACGGTCGAACAATTCGGCCAGCGCCTAATTGCCGAAGGCGAATCGGAAGACAGCTCGACTTACACAACGAAAGTAAAGGGCTATGCCGACCGGCTCGTGAAAATGAATCTTCAGCGGCTGACCCCAACTTTTTCGGAATGGCCGAGCACTTGCTTCTATCCGATGAACAAAAAACGCAAGGTCGGCGAAAATTGGTTCTTACTTTCTAAAGAAGAACGCAACGCGCTGATGAGCGAACATGCCCGTAGCGGTATGGCGTTTGCCGGCAAGGCAACCCAACTGATTAGCGTCGGCCTAGGTTTCGACGATTGGGAATGGGGCGTCACGCTCTGGGCTGCTAACCCAGAATTTCTCAAAGACATTGTCTACCGCATGCGTTTCGACGAAGCCAGCGCACGATACGCCGAGTTCGGCCCGTTTTTGATCAGCTATGTTTGCACTGCCGAAGCGATGCTGGACCACTGTTTGGTTGAGGGGTGAGAATTGAACCCATGAAAATTCTCCTCGACAAAGAGTCGCTACACCAGGGCGTGGCGGATATGGCTAGGCAGATTGAAGCCGCCTACGAAGGCCGCCAACTCACCATCGTCGGCGTACTCACCGGCAGCGTGGTACTGATGGCCGACCTGATTCGGTTGATTCAGTTGCCGATGCGCGTCGGAGTAATTCAGGCCAGCAGCTACCGCGGTGCAACAACCGAGCGGGGCGATCTCCTCATCAACTCAGAATTGATGATCGACATTTCGGGACGCGATGTGCTGCTGGTTGACGATATTTTTGATACGGGGCACACGCTGACGCGGGTCATTGAAAAAATGCGAGAGTTCAAGCCCCATTCCATCCGCTCGGCCGTGCTGCTAAAAAAGAAAGGGCGAGCAGAAGTCGACTACGTCCCTGGTTTTTCGGCGTTCGACATCCCCGACGAATTCGTAGTCGGCTACGGCCTCGACTACGAAGACATGTATCGCAACCTGCCGTATTTGGCAGCGCTGGAACCATCCGACCTCGAAAAACATGCGGCACTTCCCTAGCGAGCCGGCTCGTCCCCGAGCCCGACCACCTACCCCCCCCCACTCGCTTCCCGTGCCAACACCCCCAAAACCAACGCACGAAGCTTCGGCTCGGCCGAATTGGCCACCGCAATGATTTCGTCAATATCGGCCGGCTCGAGTGCATCTGGCAAGCACCTATCCGAAATCACCGCAACGCCAAACACTCGTAAGCCACTATGCACGGCGACGATCACTTCAGGCACGGTCGACATGCCGACCACGTCGGCACCAATCATTCGCAAGAATCGATATTCGGCGCGCGTTTCCAAATTGGGCCCCGTGATCGCGACCATGACGCCACGATGAGCAACGAAGTTTTCCTGACGTGCAATTTCGAGACCCGCCTCGATCAGCTCGGGCGTGTAGGGAGCAGACATGTCCGGAAACCGCGGTCCCAAACGGTCATCGTTAATTCCAACGAGCGGATTCGCACCCATGAGATTGATATGGTCGTCGACAATCATCAAATCGCCCGCTTGGTAAAGCGGATTCATCCCGCCAACCGCTTGGGTAACCATCAGCAATTCAGCACCTAACGCCTTCATCACTCGCACCGGCAGGGTAATCTCCTTGAGCGAATAGCCCTCGTACTGATGAAAGCGACCTTCCATCGCAACGATCGGTACCCCTTCGAGCCACCCACAAACGAGCCGCCCGCGATGGCTGGTAACCGTGGGACGCGGAAAGCCGGGGATGTCTTTGTAATCAATCGCAACGGGCGACTCGATCTGCTCGGCAAGGCTGCCGAGACCCGTGCCAAGAATGAGGCCCGCCCCAGGAGTTTCGCCCCACTGTTGCCGAATGGCATCCGTCGCGGTTTTGATTTTTTCGTGAAGGTCCATCATCGTTGATTTTTTAGCTGAGCGTGGGTGCGTTGATTGAAGGGAGTCCGTCCTTGCGGACGGCGTTAACATGTGTCGGCTTACAGCGAGGGCAACATCAGATCAACTACCACCGCCCGGTGATCGGAGGTTTCCAGAGCGACGCTATGAAAAATAAACACTCGGCGAACGTAGGGCATCAATGCTTTGGGTAACAAAATATGGTCGATCATGGTCAGCGCGTCGTAAGGATCGCGTACTCCGTTTTCGTTGCGATCCCAAACCGACGTGTAACGGTCGGCCTGTCGCGGGATCAACTTGGCAATATTTTCTAGCTCAGGCCCTTCGTGCTGCGTATCGAAATTTTTGAGGGTCCGAAGAACCTCGGTCTGAGTGCTGCGAGTTTCGTCGCGATCCGGCACGTCGGGATCGTAATCGTTGATATCGCCCAACACGATCGGCAGGTAGCCTCGCCCGACGATTTCCTGATGCAAAATTCGCTTCGCCACTTCGGCCTGGGCAGTCCTCTTGGCGTTCGCAGAATCGCTACTCGGGTTCGACTTGAGATGCAGGCCAAGAAAACCGAGTTTATGGCCGCCCACCGTCAGCAAATAAACAGCATGACGCGCGATGCCCGTGTTATTATTGCCGCCACGGCCTGCACCCCGATAGCTCTGCCGCCAAGTGGGGTCGTCTCGATCGGAATAAAAAGTGCGAATCGCCTGGCCCTCGACTTCGTCCGGAGCGATTTTGCTAATAAGCGCCACATCCATGCTCGTAAAACCGTCGTTGTTGTCGACGTGATAACCGCGGTAATCGGTCAAACCTTTTTCGTGCAGAATTTTCACCAAGTAATCGACGCCTTCTTTCGAGGTCACCTCGACGAGATTCAGCACGTCGGGATTGAGGGCTTCGACGACTGCGGCGACACGCTCGAACTGGGCCTTACGAGCGACATCCCAGCGAAACTTTTCCAATCTGCCGGCGCGAATGCCCGGCGCGGTGAGTATCTCCGCATTAAAAGTAACAATACGCAGCGGCACGTCGGCGGCGGCTTGTCCCGAAGCTGCGAGGGCCATCATCATAACCAAATAAAATCGCTTCACCTGCGGTCTCCAGCAAAATACGAAAGAAGGCATCCTACTCGATGAATGTGCCAAGCACCATCAGGGCGTGACAAGAAATACTAGCTCGACGCGCAAGCGAGTGAGTCCTTGCGTGTGGAAAAATACACTCGCTTGCGCGTCGTGCTTGTATTCATGCGAAAGAATTCAGGGCAATAACTCGCTGCCGGCCATCGTCACATGGGCAACGAAGACGTTGGGGTCAATATCTTCGTTATAGAAGTTGACACTCCCATCAGCCGAGGAAATAAAAATGCCGCCGGGATGAAAACCGTAGGGCTGATTGACGTTATTGCAATTCATCATCTGCGACGTACCGCAAAAGTCGTTGATCGACATCCAGGTGTTTGAGCTAGCCCAGCGAAAGCGGTTGTTGGTAGACGGTCTTTTCTCGCCGTTGTAAACGATGGTAGTTCCTGATGAATTGGTATAGAGCCCAAACATAAAAGGTTTGGCGACTGCTTCGTAGTACATCCACGTATTCGAGAGGCCATCCTGCACTTGCCGGGCTTGGGTGCGGCGTCGGTCCGACTTTTCCAGGTCTACTAGCCCGGTGTCTTTGTCGTAAACGAGAGAATCATCCTGCAACATCCCATCCCAAACACGGTCGCCATCGCCTGCCCCACCCTTGGCGTCAATAAACCCAGCGCTAATCAGCGGAGAAATATTTCGGCTGCCGCCCAAGGCGACTCGCACGGCAGTGATGTAATCAGTCGCATGTCGCTCCGCCTGATCTACAGGGGTCGACGGGCAGATCAGAATGCCGCCCAGGTCCTGGAAGGTATTTTCTTCATTCCTCCTCGTATTCGGTTCACTCGCATAAGCGCCGGGATATTTTGCTTTCCAATCCCAGTCGAGATCAATCGTCTTGAATCGGTTCCCCTGTTCAAAGTAAGGCAGCAAGAGCGTGATACCGTTGTGTCGCGCCAAGGGAGGCGGTTTGCTGCTGTCGGCGGGGTCATTCGATCGACTCTGCGCCGCCGGCGCAAAATGGCCGTTCGCCGATTCAAAATTCAGCGCCGCCAAGGTGAGATTCTTGAGATTATTCTGACACTGCATTCGCCGAGCCGCCTCGCGAGCCGATTGAATGGCAGGCAGCAGCAGCGCAACGAGAACGCCGATGATGGCAATCACCACCAAAAGCTCGACGAGTGTAAAACCGCACTTTCGCCGACAGCCCTCATGGAATGAGCACCTCATGCGGTTCTTCTCCTACGGCCAACAAGCAAACCTTGCAGTACCAATAGGGTCAGTAGAGAACCAGACGGTTCCGGCACGGCGGTCGCGATGGCGGACAGCGGGGGAACACCAAAATTGGCCTCCCAAATGGCTAGGCTAGTGGCGTCGCCCAAGTCGCGTTGCCAAACCAAAAAGTCGGCCCCGTCGCTACCCCCATCGGCATCAAAATCACCGTCCAAACCAAACACGCTGAAATCGTCAAAACTAAAACCATTTCCAGACACCCATGATAGTACGATCGATTCGGAGGTCAGTACCGAGTTGCCCGTATTAAAATTGTACTCATCGTTGCCTACTCCCGTATCCGTTAGCGAAATGGGAATGCCTCCCGCAATGGCGATCGATCCCTCTTCACCGGCCGAGAGGACCGACAACTGAATTTGGTCGAGAAAGACGTCGACATTGAAAGTGAGGGTGATCGTCTCAGTACCTAGTACACCGTCCAGCACATCGGGGTCATCACCCGCTCCTGGAAGATTATTAACCCCAAAACCGTTTCCCGATTGATTCAACATTCCCGAGCTTGCCGTAAGCGTGGCGATAATTCCGCCAACCGTCGTACTACCAAACGCCATGCCATCGACATCGACACCTTGCGGGCCACGCAAATTAAAAAATGCGGCTTCTGCAGGAAGCAATGCCACGTTGGCTGCAAGCATTCCAAGCGAAAGAAATAGGGCTCTTGAAAAGTTCATCGCATCCTCTGCTGTGCCTGAGACCGCGAATGATGAGCCTCATGCTACCCGAAAGAACGCTTGTGACAAAGCACTAATACTGAAAATGCTTAATCGTTTCGCCCTTTTCGCCAATCTCGGCGAGCGACTCGATGCCGATATCAAGATGCACCTCCGACCATTCCTGGTTTACCTGGACGTCGGACTCTTGGGTTTTGACCCCTTCGGGCGTCATCGGCAGGTCGGAAACCAAGAGCAAAGCACCACGGACGATCTGGTTTTTGTGTCCCACAACAAAGATGGTGGCCGACTCCATGTCGATGGCGATGGGCGTGTAGCGACGAAGGTTCTGCTTGAATTCTTCATCATGCTCCCAAACACGGCGATTGGTGGTGTAGACAACTCCCGTGCGATAGTCGAGATTTCGGTCAACCAGTTTTTCGGACACAAATTTGTGAAGCTTGAACGACGGCAACGCCGGCACCAAGTGGGGCAAATAGTCATCCGAAGTCCCTTCGCCGCGAATGGCCCCGATGGGCAAAATGAAATTGCCGATCTCGGAAGAACGCTTGAGGCCGCCACACTTCCCAAGAAAAAGCACGGCCTTGGGATGATAAGCGGTCAACAAGTCCATGATCGTCGCTGCGTTGGGCGAACCGATGCCGAAGTTGACGATTGTCAGTCCGTCCGAGTTGGTCGCGGCCTGCATGGGGCGTTCTTTGCCATGGATCTTGCAGCCAAACTTGTCGGCAAATCGGTGAACATAGCTGCGGAAATTGGTCAGCAAGACATAGTCGCCAAAATCTTCAACCGGCATGCC
>JAADIN010000159.1:0-15291 GCA_013151315.1 Planctomycetota bacterium
ACGGCGACCAATTCTGAAGAATGTCCTAACGGCTGGAGGGGAATGGCCAGCATGGTCAGCGGGGCAACGTCCTCGACGATCTCAGGCTCCCCGCGACGAGCAACTTCGGCCAAAAGTTCCATACGACCGGAGAAATCGCAACTCAGTCCGCTATGGTCGGCATGAATAATTTCTCCACGATGCACGTCGACGAGGGCAAACGGTTCGTCGAAAGCTTCGCAGAACCGGCTCAGAACGTCTCGAGCCTGCTCTGCGCCAGCGCAGCGGTTTTCAAGAGATTCTCTGAGCATCCCAGAGTCACTCTGCAAAAATGGCATCACTACGCTCAAAAGAAGCTCCGAGAACAACAGGAGTGCTTGGTCACGCCTCATTTTTCGAGTTGTGGCAAAGCACGAGCCCAACGCCGCGTCAAATCAGAATGACGCAATAAGCGGTGAACTTCATCTCAAACATAGGAGGTAGTCTTGCGCACTCGAGAGAGAAGCTCATTTCTCTGGGAAGACCGAGCAAATAGGGGTGGGAATACGACGTTTATGCCCATAGTAGGGAAATCAAGAAGCGATTTGGAAAATGAGCTCGCTCTTGACACGCTCGCATCTGACGAGAAAGGCAGGTCGACCAGGGGCTAGAAATAGACGTTTGGCCCAAGATTCCTCGCAGGGGGTTTACGAAAAGCAGGCCCAAGGGCTACTGCTCCTCGCCAGCCAAGCCTTGTCGCTGCCGATACCGTCGGCTTGCCCGTTTGAGCGTGGCGCGGTCTTCTTCAGAGAGTTGCTCGAAACTTGAATCTTGTAAGCGAGCTAAGATAGCGTCGACGCGTGCGTCCTCATTTGCCTCACGCTCTCGCCGCTTTCGATCCAGGGCCTCTTGCCGCTTGTCCTGAAGGTGCTCGACCAATACCGCTTCGCGGTCGTCCTCTTCCCACTGGTCCACGAGCCAATCTTCGTCGTCCGAATCAAACTCATCGATTGCCATCCCGACATCGTAGCGTTTTCCATGAGCATTGCGGCAGCCACCGTAGAAAAGAAAAACGGACGCAATGGCGTAAGGAAACCAACTTGGGACCAAACCATTTGTCGCGTTCTCCTGATGCACTATCAGGGCAATCAGGGCTAAAAAAAAGGCACCGCCCATTGCGATATGAGAGGCCGCGCTGGTCGCGGTCGTACGCCCAACGACAGGCCAAAGAACGCCTCGTATAAGCTCTGCTCCGGCACAGGGATCGATGGGTAATAGACTCACGACCAACAGACACCCATTGATCCAGACGATCAGTTGTCCCACGACCGACATGGTCGAGGCGGTGACCAGCATGTCAATGGGTGGCGCAGTCGGATGGAGCAAGAGCTGGGGGACATTGCGATCCCCGGTCAGCGCCAGCCCACAGCCGGCCGCAACCATCAGGACGAAGAAGGTCATCGGGCCGACCACCGCGGTCACCAAATGGGCTGGTGGATCGGCCGGCAAATGGAGTTTGGTCCAACCCCCTATCGGACCCAAAACGATCGATTGGCAATAGCCGCCCACACGGGCCGCCGCAATCACTCGGACCAACTCATGCAAGGCGACGCTCACCAGCAGGACCAAAATCGCTGCCATGGCCATCCAGGGCGCGACGTCCCTCAGCGTCAGAGTGGCGAGTCCCAACAGGGGAAAGAAGATATGCAAGCGCACCTCGACGCTCCGCCATCGACCGATGCAAAAACTCCAGTTTTCTGACGGGTAGTTCAACATGGCGGATGGACTTGCGTGACAGCTCCCACAGGGTCTCTCGGAGTGCTTTGTCCTCCCAACTTCAGGAGTTGCCAAAGCACATAGACTATATTACCAACGACAGACAGGACCGGCAAACCTAATACGCAAACTGCTACAATACGCGGTTTCTTCCACCTACCCAGTTTATCGAAAGGGGAAGATCGAGCCCAATACGGCTTACTATTGGGGCTGCTCGGGAGGGGGCATGAGGATTGCCAAGTCATGCGAGTCCGTCTTCAAGTCTAGAAATTGGGTTACTGTGAGCCGCAACGCGCTAGCGTCGGGTGCCTTGGTGTCGTCGGTTTTTGGCAATTCACCCGACGCTAGCGCGTTGCGGCTCACGCTTTGCCGTTCGTCCGCATTCTGGCAAGAGTCGTTCATGATTCGCGGTTCTGCGTCGTGTCACGATTCTTCACGCCTGCGCGGATTGTGATACAGCACTTCGGCCAAGAGTTCAGGCGAACCGGCCTGCCCCTCTCGATCGTAATGCCACCGACCGTGGGTAGGGCTCATGGCATCATCCAACGGCCACGGATCAAAAGGGGGACAAGCCAACTGCTGAGCAAGTTTGCTCGAATTCATCGTGACATTGCCCGCCCGTGGCGGAATGGGCCCCGCTTCCACGCGATCGCAGCCCATCAGCAGGTCGGGATCGTATCCGCCGACCCGATTGATGATCTGCGCGATCTCATAGAGTGAGAGCCGGCGGGGGGCCCCCGCGTGGTAGATTCCCGTGAAGTCGCGTGCGAGCGCCTGCTCGTAGACACGGTTCAAGCAATCGGTGTAAGTTGGCGTGCGCACTTCGTCGTAGTAGAGCGTTGCCGGACGGCTTTTTTTGAAACGAGACTGAATCCAGTCGATCGCGCCAGCATGGCCATTAAAACTCACGCCCATGGGTAGCGAAATTCTCAACGTGCAGCTCTGCGGCATCCAATCGGCAAGCAGTCGTTCGGCAGCAACCATGGTCTTTCCGTAGACGGTCACCGGGTCGGTCGGTTCGGGTTCCTCGTATCCGCCAGATTTCCGACCGGCAAACACCAAGTCGATCGAGGTATGAACCAATCGTACGGGCTCTTCGGCGATGATCGAAAGCAGGCTGACTAGCCCTTCGACATTGGTTCGCCAAGCCAGCCGCGAGTCGAGTTCGCAAGACTTTAATGCACAGTTGCCGGCGCAATTAAGGACCGACCGAAATTGGTAGCGATCGAAGAGCTTTGCCAGAGCGTCGCGATCCTCGGCATTACAAGCTTCGATGCCAGGCCCGCTTAGTGGCCAGTTATCTTCCTGACGAATGCCAATCACCTGACCTGGATACTTTTTTTGAAAGTAGGTCAGGGCATTGAAGCCTGCCACCCCGGCAATGCCGGTAATCAACAGCGGCAGCGAAACCCTCATTTGCAATTCCCTACTTACCCTGCAAGCCGACGCGCGACAAACGCTGCGTAATCCTCGGGCGTATCGATCCCACACGTCGGCTCGTCGACCAAGGCAACGATCATTTTCTCTCCATTCTCAAGCACACGCAACTGCTCGAGTTTCTCAATCTCTTCCAGGCGTCCCGGAGGCAAAGTCGCCAACCGCATTAGCAAATCGCGCCGATAGGCGTAGATGCCAATGTGGAGATAAAACAGGGCCGGGGTTGCTTGCAGCATCTCCTCATTCCACTCGCGCGGATAGGGAATCGGGCTACGACTAAAATACAGCGCCTGGCCGGCCTCGTCAAAAACCACTTTCACGCAAGCCGGATCGTCGAGCGTCTGGCGATCGCGTATCGGTGTGGCCAGCGTGGCCATCGAGGCGTCAGGGTTTGCCCAAAGCGACTCGACCAACCGATCGATTGCCTCAGGATTGATCTCCGGTTCATCGCCCTGCAGATTCACAACGATCCCACTGCTTGCCCCGTTGTTGGTATTATCGCGGACCGCCTCGGCCACGCGATCGGTGCCGCTAGGACAATCGGCGCTGGTCATCACCACGTTCGCCCCAAAGCGGCGCGCCTCGGCCGCGATTTCTTCGTCGTCGGTGGCAATGAGAATGGTCTTTGCATGTTGGGTTTGGCAAGCGGCCTCGAAGGTGTGCTGTAGCATGCTCTTGCCCGTCTCTCGCAAGAGAAGTTTGTCTGGCAGTCGTGTTGAGCGCCTGCGCGCAGGAATCACGAGGGTGCATTTTTCAGCTTGGGAGAACCTAGCCATCAGTGTCCAGCCATTGAGGGAACCTTGGGGGATTATGCGGGAGGGTCCATGGTTACCCGATATTCTGAGATCACTCCACGCCAATCCCGAATTTCTGGGCTTGAAAGTCGGAGACTTCAATGGCCCAATCTCCCGCAAGATGCTACTCTGAGGAGGAGGCAGTGGAATACTTTTCATCCGACCGAACGTGTGCTAGCATCGCCACAAAACGTGAGCCGTAGGCGCTAGCCTCGGGTGAATTGACGAAAACTGTCGACTTCAGGGCACCCGAGGCTAGCGCCTACGGCTCACATCCCTGTGCAATCAACCCCTGTGCAATCAACATTTTCTGACAAAGCAAGGAATCTAAAACCCATGTGCGGCATTGTTGGATACGTAGGATCTGGGGAAGCTACTGATTTTCTGCTCGAAGGTTTGCGCCGACTCGAGTATCGGGGCTACGACAGCGCGGGCGTGGTAACCCTCGACCAAGGGCAATTGAACGTCACCAAGACCGCAGGCCGTGTGGAAAATTTGTCGCAAGCCTTGAAAAGCAAACCGGCCCCTGGCTCCCTTGGGCTAGGCCACACCCGCTGGGCGACGCATGGGCCTGCAACCAACGAAAATTCGCATCCGCATCTGGGCGGCGATCAGACGCTAGCCCTCGTCCACAACGGCGTCATCGAAAACTATCGTGAAATCAAGCAACGTCTTCTTGAAGAGGGATGCATTTTCGTTTCCGATACTGACAGCGAAGTCGTTGCCCAACTGATTGCCTTCGAGCTCGAAAAAATTCCTGAGCAGGCCCCGGGCGCAGTCGATCCCTACGCGCCGCTCGTCACGGTCGTTCAAAAGGCCTTGGCCCAACTGAGCGGCACCTATGGCCTGGCGGTTGTATTTCGCGATTGGCCCGAGGCGATCGTCGTCGCCCGATTGGGAAGCCCGTTGGTGATCGGCGTCGGCGAAGGTGAGCATTTTATCGCGAGCGATGGGTCGCCTTTGGCCGGGCACACCGACAAGATCGTCTACTTGGCCGATCACGAAATCGCGGTCGTGACGGCCGCCGCCATTCGAGTCATCCACCGCGATCAGGGCGACGTCGGACACGACGTCAAAGCACTCGACATCGACACCACGGAAGTCGGGCTCGAAGGCTACCCGCATTACATGCTTAAGGAGATATTTGAGCAGCCTGAAACGATACGTAATGCCCTGCGAGGCCGGCTGGACCGGGATCAAGCGACGGCCGTTTTTGGGGGCCTGAATCTCACGCCCCAGCAATTGCAAGCCGTCGATCGTTTTGTGCTCACGGCTTGTGGAACCAGTTGGCACGCCGCGCTGGTTGGTGAGTACATGATCGAAGCGCTCGCTCGCGTTCCCGTGGAAGTCGAATATGCGAGCGAACTGCGTTACCGCAATCCACCCCAAGACGCTCAAACCTTGCTCTTTGCTCTGACGCAAAGCGGCGAAACGATCGACACTTTGGCGGCGCTGCGCGAAATGAAACGCAAAGGCTATCCGACCATGGCGGTTTGCAACGTCGTCGGAAGCACGATTGCTCGCGAAGCGGACGGCGGAATCTATCTCCATGCAGGCCCGGAAGTGGGCGTTGCTTCGACCAAAGCATTCACGGCCCAGTGTGTGGTGATGTCGCTGTTGGCTTTGTACTTTGGCCGCTTGCATCATCTTAGCTATGAAGCCGGTTTGCGTATTATCAACGACTTGGAGAAACTGCCGGAGAAGGTCGAGAAGGCCTTGGAAACGCATGACCATGTACGCCAGATTGCGGAGAAGTATGCCGACTACAACAATTTCCTCTACCTGGGACGTCAGTACAATTTTCCGGCTGCCTTGGAAGGGGCGCTGAAGCTCAAGGAAATTAGCTACATCCATGCCGAGGGCTATCCGGCTGCAGAAATGAAACATGGGCCCATTGCCCTGGTCGACGAGCATACGCCCAGTGTATTCATCGTGCCTCAAGGGGTGGTTTACGAAAAAGTGCTTGCCAACATTGAAGAGATCAAAGCGCGCGGCGGGCCCGTCATTGCCGTGGTCGAAGAGGGCGACCGGCATGTCGCCCAACTGGCCGACGACCTCATCGTCGTGCCAAAAGTCGCCGACTTCTTACAGCCCATTGTCGCTTCGATTCCCTTGCAGCTCTTGGCCTACCACATCGCGCTAGTGCGCGGCTGCGACGTCGACAAACCTCGCAATCTGGCGAAGAGTGTGACGGTTGAATAGTGCCCTGCTGTTTTTCCGGTTCGTAGTTCTGCCTTCAGGCGATCATGGAACGCCTCTTGGCCGCTGTCCCGGCAGGCAAACTGCAAAGTCATAAAAACCGCCAAGGACGCGAACTCTAACAAACCGCGTCGAGCAATCGAAGCCTCGTTCGGAACGCTGGTTACCTTTGGTGGGGGCTTAGCTTAGGTGCAACGATTTCACCGCGTAAGACACTGGGTGCATCCCAAACTACTCATTGCTGGCGCAAGAACGCTTGCCCGAAAGGAGAAAATACCGACAGCAGTTGCATAATCCTGACTAGGGCTGGGATTGCGAAGTCGCGACTCGGTTGAGCAACTCCATGACGGCTTCGTGAATCTTGGGCTCGGCGCCGGTTTCCAGGCAGCTCGTACGGGCGCGCCAGGTGGTGTACCCTCCTAGTAAATGCTGCTCGGGAGGGGGTATGTAACCCTCGCCGCCGTTGGCCAAGCTGATATTCATCGTGGGCTGCAGTGGCGTCTCCGCCTTGATCGCCAAGCCGGTGCTCGCATAGACCTCGTTCGGGATGCCGACGATGCCCATTTCTCCCAGACGGATGGCTTGAATTTTTAGCTCGCGCGTGGGGGGCATCTCGCTGAGGATCACGGTTTCGCGGGCATAGACCTCGTGCGTATTGCTCGGCAGTTTTCCTTCCAGTTTTTCTAAAAATTCTTTCGCTCTCGCCACTTCCTCATCACTTGGCATCCGCACGTCGAGCGCCAGCCGTTTTTCTTCCATCACGATGGGAACCCACGTTTGGTACTCGATCTGCTGGTAGGCTTCAAACGCCGCTTGGGCCACATCGGTCGCCACACTGTTGATTTCGTACTCGCGACTGACACTTTCAGCATTTGTGTAATCCTTCAGCCAAGTATCGCCGCTCGTACCATTGGAAAGGGCCGCCATGAACGGCGGGTCGGCTGATTCGCCGCCCACGAGCTTGGTCATCTTGCCGCAAAAAACACCAAAATAGTCTGGTCTGCCGAGACGGCTGACGCGCCGACGTAGTGCATCGAATAGTTAGCCAACAGAGCGAGCGGGCGACCGTCGAGCGTTTGTAACGACAGTATCGTCACCGAGGGGTCGACAGGCCCCGTCGCTTCGATCGCATTTTCGTTTCCATAGCCAGGATGCATGGTTGCACGATCGTTGGTCGTACCGCTGAAGGGATTGGTCGGCGCTACGCCTGGCTTCATCAACCAACGTCGACAGCCCACGTTTTTCTCATCGCGTCCGACGGCCCAACCGATCTTCGCAGGCACCAAGTTTTTCTGCGCCCGTTGGATTCCCTGAGCGATTCGAGGCACGACAAAATGACAGTAGCGATCGTCGCGGTCGGTGCCCAGAGCGCCCATGGCCGATGGTGCCGAATGCGTGTGCGTAGCAGAGATCAAAATGCGATTCGGCGCAATTCCGGTCGCAGAACTGGCTAAATCTTTGACTTCGTCAAGCAACTCACGCGGTAACATGCAGCTATCGACCACCACAATCGCGATTTGCCCTTCTCCATCGTCGAGTACCAGGCAGCGAGCATGCAGTGGGTCGATGATCTTCCCTGCCGTTTTCTGGGTCATTGACCCGTTGACAATGACGGGAAACTCGACCGGGGAAATGTCGATGGCAAAAGCGCCAGCGCGGAATGTCTTCGACTGCTCGTCAGCAACGGAATAACTTGACATGTGGGTCGCTATACAGATCGCGGTCAGGACCCTAGCGATCGATTTGCTTTGTGCGATTGCCCACAGGTGTGGCTTTTGATTTTTCATTATTTCCCCTTGGTTTCCTCAGAATAAGGTGTGAGTCCGTCGAGATAGCGCCAGTTTTTCAGAAACGAGAGCAAGTCGGCCATGTCTTGGTGGGGAATGTTCTTTTCTAACCCGACGGGCATCATCGATAGGCCAGTGGCTTTGATCACTTCGACCTCCGATTTGGATAGCGTAATTTGCTTACTTTCTTCTTGCAATAGGGTAAGGCTCGTCGCACTTTCGGAAGTAAGTAGACCACTGAGCGTGCGTCCGTCGTCGGTGACGACAATGTAGCCGACGTAGTTGTTATCGATTGCTCGATTGGGCTGTAGGATATCGGCAAGCAATTGCGGCTTGGTTTTGGCGTAATTATCGCCAATGTTTGGGCCAACTCGCACGCCTACGCCCCCTACGCTATGGCAGGTTGCACATTGCTTGCGAAAAACCTCGCGGCCTCGAGTCGGATCGGACGGCAAGGCGAGCGCGGCCTGATAATCGGCCAACACTTTTTCGCGATCCGCTGGCACCGCGAGCGGTAGAATTTTATTTACTCGGGCGAGAATCGTCTCGTCATGATGACGACGAAGCTGGTCGGCCGACACTCGATCAATCTCGGTCGACAGAATCTGGCCGCTCTCTACCGCGTCGAGCAGCAAGGCCGATCGATTTTCGTTTCTCACCATCGCTCCCAGGACTCGGCTACGGACGGCCGGCATGAGCGAAGAAAATTCGGCGAGCAAAGTCTGCCAAGGTTCTATTTCGCCGTGGTTTGACAGCGCGTCGATGGCCGCCAATTGCACCGCTTGCACCGGCTCGTCAAACGCCAAACGTGTCAATAAGTCTAGACTCTCCGAGTTGTAGCTCAACAGCGCAACCGCTTCGAGTCTGCGCGACGCCTCGGCATCGCTAGCGTCGGCCAATTTTTTGGCGAGGTCAAATATCTTTTGCACCGCAACATGCGTGGCATCGCCCTCTGGAAGACGGGGTAGCGCTTGCCCCAGCACTCCTCGTCGATACAACGCAGCAAGGATGACATTTTGCAGACGCTCGACTTGCTCGCTCGTCGAAAGTTCTCCCAACGCGCGCACGATCTCAAGTTGCTGCTGCTGGTTCGCAGTTTTTGCTGCGAGTTCGGCAATCTCGACGACCAACTGTTTCGCGCCCAACGACATCCCCTCTGCGCGCCAAGCCGAGTCGGCAAGGAAGGCCCGGAGAAGATCGGCAGCCACATCTGCAGCCGAGAGCGCCACCGCGCGACGTGTCCAAATATCATCGACTCCCAAAATGGCGATATGCTTCAAGGCATCGACTTCCGCTTGGCTTTGCATTGGTGCTAGGCTGAGTGCTACCTGAAAGCGGACTCTTGGATCGGCATCTCGGGCAAGTGCTAGAACTTCGCTTCTTAGCGACTCGGTATCGCTCATCCAGCGCTGGGCTAGAACGACTGCCTGGTGTCGTACGCCGGGATGCGAATCCGCAAGCAATGTTTTTACGATTGCAGGTGTTAGCGATTTGGTAGCAGACAGGATTTTGAGCGCCGCCACCCTGGCGGCCGGCAGCTTGGATTTCCGGGCCACCGTTTCGAGTTCCTCGCCAACGTCGAGGTCTTCGAGTTCCAGCAAAAGGCGAGCGGCTGTCTCACGTGTCCAGGCATTTTTCTCTTCTAAGAGTTTTACCAATTCCCGATTCGTCGCACTCGACATCTGAGGCACGGCCGGCCGATCTTGGGAATTGTCGGCTACAAGGCGATAAATTCGGCCACGGTTGTTGCCATCGCGCATGTCGGACCGGTTCTTCAACTCGGCAGGCATAAACTGCGGATGTTCGATGACTGCCCGGTACATGTCGACCACATACAGAGCCCCATCGGGGCCAATGCTCAAGTCGACCGGGCGAAACCATTCATCCTTGGATGCCAAAAATTCAACGCCCTCGCGTGCTGCCCGTGAGCGAAACGTGGCACCAGCCGGTTTAAGAATCTCGCGACGAACCAAGCTTCCTGTGGGGTCGCAGACAAAGGCATTGCCGAGCATTTCATCCGGCAACCCATTGCCCCGATAGATTGTCACGGCACAAGCAGCCGTGAACTGGCCCGCGTGCTGCAACGAGGTAGTCCAGAACCGACAAATCGGAAAAATCCGGGAGTCCTCTCCTGCAAGGGCCACATCCTCGATCATTGCCGGCAAGGCGTAGCTAGGATTGCGACCCACGTACTGGTCTTCGATCACCACGTGCATCAGCGGATTGCGATTGCTGCAAAGAAACCGGTTTCCGAAATCGTCCAGCGTCATGCCGAACTGGGACATGCCTGCGACGGGTTCGAACTTTCGAGTTACCGGATCGAAGCGAATGTCGTTGCTGCGGATATCAAGCGGCTTTGAGCTTGGATGCTGCGAGGAAACGACTTCTCCACCTCGCAGTCCGTTGGCGACATAGATTTTTCGATCGAGTCCGAGCGTCGGATGATTGGCGCGCAATTGAGTATTCTTTTCGGCAAAACCGGTCAGCCAAACTTCTTCGCTATCGGCTCGCAGGTCGCCGTCGGTATCTTTGAGGTAGGCGATCTTTCCCGCAAAGGTGACAAACACTCCCCCGCGCCAAGGCTGTACCCCGGTGGGAAACTCAAGTTCATCGGCAAACACGTGGACCGTCTCATATCGCCCGTCGTGGTCGAGGTCTTCTAGAATTTTGATTCGCGACGCCGGCGGCTCGCCTTCTTTGGGGCCCGTCGGGTAATCACGCATCTCCACAACCCACATCCGGCCCTCTTCGTCGAACCGGATCGAAACCGGATCGATCACCTCGGGCTCGCTAGCGACCAGTTCGATCCTGACCCCCGGGGCGGTTTCAAACGAACCTAGCGCCGCTTCCGGCTCTAGCGGTTTCGACCGTTCCGCGGCCTGCTCCTCCGTAGCTTTGCAGGCACTTGAAAAAGGCAGCAACAGCAACAGAAGCAAGCTACAACCAAGGGCGAACGGGTGGTGGCACATGTCCTTTTTCTCATAATTCAAAAGGTTTTAAAGAGTATGGCTCGGAGGCTGATCGCGATATAATATTGTGACTGCAGGAGTGGGTTGTCCTGCAAGACATCGCGACTGAAAAACGGGTTCACGACCAATCATTAGAGTCTAATCGAGGAAGATCAACATGAGAATCTGGCAGTTCAGTAGGCTGTGGCAATTAAGACTCCTGACCGTGGTGGCACTTTCCGGCATTTCGTGTGCGGCTCTGGTTGCTACTGCAAAAGAGCCAATCACTCCCATGTCGGGACCCATCAACTTGCTGGAAGACGGCTTAGACAAATTCTACACCTGGTCGAGGGGTATTCAGTACGAAGACCCGCTCCGCGTTTATACCTACCAAGACGGCGTTCTGCAAATCTCCGGTGAGACTTGGGGGGGGCTGACGACCAAGGAGGAATATGCCGATTACCACATGGTTTTCGAGTATCGATGGGGGGATCGGACTTGGGCAAATCGAAAGGATCGCGCTCGCGATTCTGGCATTCTTGTGCATTGCATCGGCCCCGACGGGGGCTTTAACGGCACCTGGATGGCGTCGATCGAAGCCCAGATTATCGAAGGCGGCACCGGCGACATTCTGGTTCTCTCTGCAAAGCATAAAGATGGCAGCCCGATTGTTGTCTCGCTCGCCGCTGAGGTTGCGAAAGATCGTGACGGAGAAACCGTCTGGAAAAAGGGTGGCGAGAAAAAAACTCTCTCCTCTGGCCGCATCAATTGGTTTGGACGCGACCCCGACTGGGAAGACAAAATTGGCTTTCGAGGCCAAGACGATGTTGCAAGCCCGCACGGCGAGTGGACTCGCTACGACGTCGTGTGCGAAGGCGGCAAGATTACGACGATCGTCAATGGCGTTGTCGTCAACCACGGTTTCGACGCAGACCCCAAGGCAGGCAAGATTCTGGTTCAGTCCGAAGGGGCCGAAATCTTTGTCCGCCGTTGGGAACTTTGGCCGTTGGGCAAAGCGCCAGCGTCTCCCGAGTAACCCAGCAGTAAACTGCTGGGCTATTATCAAATGTCCCTCCGGGACCAAGGCTTTGACTCCAAGGCCTTAAAGCTTTGCCACTAAAATTCCTGAAGAACCTGGAAATTTTCTCAACCAGAATTCTCAGCTCTGACAAATCACTAATCACTCGCTTTACGCAACGAACCGATGATGTTGCTGAAACTATCGGTCCAAAGCGGAAGCTCTTCTTCGGGACCAAACGCTCGAGCTCTCTCCTCGTCGGCGACGAGCGTTTCCAACCCTGCCGACTCGCGCGCAACGACTACCCATTCGCAATAGCCGCTGATGCCCCCCAAATCCATACGTGTGGGGATGTGCCTGTACTGCAGTCCTGAGTGACGGCACAAACCGGCAACTACCGGCAGCAAGTCGATGTGGCGATTGCTCGTATGGATCGCAAGCACGCCCCCCTCGCTGAGATGACGAAGATAGATCTGCATTGCCTCGACGGTGAGCAGATGCGCAGGTACCGCGTCGCCACTAAAAGCGTCAAGCGCCAGTACGTCAAACGCCTGGGGCGATTCTCTTTCGAGTGAGATTCGAGCATCGCCTAGCACCATTTCCGACTTCGAGGGTAGATCCGATAAATAACTAAAATACTGCCGCGCGATCTGGATCACGTCGGGATTGATCTCGTAGAAACGGTAGGTATCGTCTTCGCTGCCGTAAGCCGCCAAAGTGCCTGCACCCAATCCGATCACGCCCACCCGTATCGGTCGGTCTCTGCCCATTCCGCGCAAAAGCTGACCTATCGCGGTCTCTTCGGCGTAATAGGTCGTCGGCACGCGTCGCAATTCGTCCTTCATCCACTGCGAGCCGTGCTGAATACGGCCATGGAAAATTTCCCGTATCCGGCCCTTCGATTGGCCCTCTTCGATCACTTCTCGCTCGTGGACGGTAAGCACGCCATAGAAGTTTCGTGTTGCGGCGATGGCCGAACCCGAGACGCCGCCCAGTTGCCCCCAGGCAATCGCCAACAGCCCCGCGTATCCAAAAACGAAAGGCGCGATTCGACGCTTCTGCGGCTGATCGGCAGGAGCGTTCGTCTCTGACTTGGTAGCTACGTACAGTCCGAGCAGATAGGCGACCAAGAGCCCGACGTTCATTTCCAAAAAACGGCTGAATAGCTGCGGGCAAACGAGGCTCACCAAGATGCCCCCCAACGCTCCGCCGGCAGCGCAGTATTGATAAAACATGGTCAAATGGTTTTTTTCTGGCCGACGACGAACGAGCTCGCCGTGGCAAACCATGCAGGCCAACAGCAGCAGCACCAAGTACACGCTAACCTCGGCGACCACCGGTAGCGAAGTTCCCATTCGCGAGACCATGGCTGCAAGAAACGTCGCCAAGACCAAACCTCGCCCGCACCAATACCGACTGTACCAACGCGGATTGTCGAAGCAGATAATAAACGATAGCAAGTACAGCGACAGCGGAAGCACCCACAAAAGGGGCATCACGGCCACGTCTTGGCAAACATGATTTGTCGTCGCGAGCAGCATCGCCGAGCCATAAGCCGCGAGCGCCAGCCAACCGATCCGTTGGCCGACCGTCGGCAACTCAGCGCTCGCGCCCGAAGCCTCACCTTCGACACCTCGTTCTAAATTTTGCGACATTCCAACCCGAGCAAACAGCCGCCAGGCAAGCCATGCCGAAAGCAGAGCAAAAACAATAAACACAAGCGACCACAACCGACTCTGCCCGGCCGTGGTGAAAGTAGGCTCAAAGAGGAAGGGATAGGTCAGCAGTCCCAGCATCGACGCCGTATTCGAAAGCGCGTACAACCGGTAGGGCGACCTGCTGCGAAACGATTGGCCGAACCAAGCCTGGAGCAAGGGGCCACTTGAGGCAAGCAAAAAATAGGGCAGCCCGACGCTGGTTGTCAAAATTCCCAAGATTCGCAATGTGGGCCAAGAGCCATCGACCGGTTTCCACTCATCCGACGGGCTAATGGGCAAAACACTCACGGCCAAGGCAATCAGAAGCATATGGACGGCTCCTTGCCATCTCGGCGTGAGCCGACTGACGCTCCAATGAGCATAAGCATATCCGGCAAACAGGGCGGTCTGAAAGAAGAGCATACAGCTGGTCCAAACTGCTGGACTGCCGCCGAACCAAGGCAGAATGACTTTGCTAATGACCGGCTGAACTTGAAACACCAAGAAGGCGCTAACAAAGATGGCCGTCGCGAAACACCAAGCGAGGCCGCGTTGCTCAGGTCGAGTTGATAATTCCTCTGTCATCGAGCGATTCCTTGTCTGTTCATGTTGCTTACGCCATACTCCTAGTGCTTTGTCACCTCTTAATTTTAGGGTGAGCCGTAGGCGCTAGCCTCGGGTGGAAGCGGAGAAAACCCGAGGCTAGCGCCTACGGCTCACAACACGGACCCTAATTCCTAGCTGAAACGCTGCACTAGTGCTTTGTCACAGCTAAAAATTAGGGCAGAGCAAATGAGCCGTTTTGGCGCTAGCCACGGTTTTTCGTGCATCAACCCGCGGCTAGCGCCGTGCGGCTCAAAAATTAAGCGGTGACAAAGCACTAGTCCCCAGCAAACATAGCTCACGAGCAGGCAAACCAAGAAGCAGCTATCCGGGGAACGAAGGGGGCATTCCGAGCGGTTGGAGAAACGGGCCGTTCCTACCGGTAATACGCTTTAGGCAGTTTGTGCTTTATCTACTGGGCTGAATCTCTATGGCACGTGAAATCTACCCGCGTGAAGATCTACTGCGAGATGCGCGAGCGCTGCTGCCTCGTGTGCATCTTGAGGTCGTGACCGCCCGACAGAAGGAGATGGTCTTTGCCGGTTTTCGTGCTCAGGGTGGGCTGAGTCTCTATTTCGACTCCGATCCGGTCTATCACTTCAACAGCTCGAACCAACTACGCCGAGCGTATGTTGAAGATCGCCTCATCAAAGCCGAAGCAGGACGATTGGTCGCATTGAGGCGACAGCAGTCGCAGAATTCGTCAGAGCTGCTTCGGCACGAGATGTCAGACTCCGAAGCACTTCAGTTTTGTCAGTCGCTTGGAGTACGCCTCAAGGAGTTGCAAGAGGCCCTGCAGGCAAAGCGATACACGGTCGTTGGGCAAATCCCCGAGGCGGGTGATGCCGTTGGCCAAGTGCAAAGTTGGCTCGAGGGCTTGCGCGAAGTGACGATTGCCGATTCGCCGAGGGTTGGCTAGAGCACCGTTGCTTGGCCGAATTTGCTTTGAAGCTCACAGCCGGGAGCGTTCGATCCACGGCGAACCATGGCCAATGCCAGCGGAGCTTCTTGCCGAGGCGACCAACAGGAAGAGGTCACTTTTCCGACTTCTTTTTCTGCTGAAAGGAGCTTGGT
>JAADIN010000159.1:15409-27200 GCA_013151315.1 Planctomycetota bacterium
TTGCGGCTCACCTCTTGAGGGAGATTGGTTTGATCGAAATCAACGCCCATCATTGGCAAGGCCGACTCGACCCGTAAGGCCGTCCAGGCTTCGGTACCGCAGGCGGTAGCCATCAAATCTTGCAATTGGCTTTGGTCGCATTTCGAATATCGCAGCAGAAAACTCTCGGGCCAAATCGCTCGGAAGCGAACCAGGAGAACCTCCGCGGCATCCCTCGACCACGCGGCATGTTGCCACGGCGACTGAAGTTGAGCGGGATCGAAGCCGGTCCACGTTTTCAGTTGTTTTGGGGCCTCGGCACCCGAGACGAGGCACCAGCCAAAAGTTTCCGAATGGTCCTGCAACTGGACGTCTTCGCGAATGAGGTAGCGCTCGAGGTGATTGACGAGGGGGGCCGCTTGTTCAGCAGCGGTGAAGAGCAGTAACTCTTCTTCCAAAGCCAGTGCAAAAACATGAGCGACGATTTTTCCTTTGACATCCGTAAAGAAAGTTTCGCAGCCATCGCCTGTCGCGAGTCGGCGGACGTCGTTGGTGCATAGATTGTGGATATAACTGAGGCGATCGCTGCCCGAGACCGCGACCGTCGACCAGCCGTCAAGCTCCACCGAGCCGCAACCGGCGGTGAGCGATTGGTAGTCGGCAAGCATCACAAATCATCCCCGTTAGCGTCGCCGGCCACGACGGAGAGCAAGAGGCGCTGCGCCCCCTCCAGCGCGATGCAACGTTTCGACGTGGAAACCAAACGCAAGAGTTCTTCTTCGGTCTTCAAAGGCGTCATTCCCAGGCTCTCGACGATTTCGGGGCGAAGTTGGCTCCGGAAATACACAGGCCCACGCGCTAGGGCCCGGGACAAACCGAGGGCCGCCCAGCTATCGGCAAATCGGTCTCGCATGAGCTCGCGTTCGACTTCCGGCGAGTTTTCCATCCCGGCAAGACGCCCGAGAGAGGGGCCAGGCAGCTCGGCAAGGTCGGTGGAAAGGACCAGCGCCCCGCCCGGTTCTAAAACGTGCTTCGCGGTTTCCAGCGCGCGACCGACGTTTTCCCAAGTCTGCTGAGAGGCATCGCCGGTGAGTGTCGCGATTACGAGATCGCCAGGAGTGTCCACCTGTTGGGACCAGATGCGCCGATACTCATCGGACGCTCGCTTTGCGACCATTCGAGGTTCGCCAGCCAGCACGGCGGCAATGCCGTCGGACGGGCTGGGAACGACTTGCACGGTGAGTCCAATTCCAAGGAGCCAGCCCGATTCGTTGATTTCGTTTTGGCGCTGCGAGCGAATGACCTTCGAGTCGGCTGCAATGGGTGCGCGGTAGTGATCGATCGTTTCCTGGTCGGAGAAAACAGGAAACAACCCGGCAAAGGTGTCGCACGGCCCGTCGGTATCTGGCGCGGGCGAGCAAACTCCGATGGATAGCACCAGATCGGCATCCCCCAGCATTCGGTTCAGCCGCAACGGCTGGCCCGCTTTGGTCACGCCGACAATGGAAGTGGTGTTTTCTTTTGCCGGATCGTGAACCACGATCTCGATCTCCTCGGAAGCCGCCAGTTGAGCAATTTTTCCTTTCTCTTGCAAAAACTCAGGCTCTTGCGAGAAACCGTGTGAAAGTAGCAAAGTTGCGTTGGACGATTCGATACCCGCATCGCGTAACGCGGCCAATGCGCCCTCGACAAGCTCAAGAGGGCACGGGGTGCCGTATTGGAGAGTAAGTACCACGTGGTCGCCGGGAACGGTTGCGCTGGCCAGCGGCGGGTAGTCGAGAGGTTTTGCCAGGGCAGCCCGAAAGGCGTCATGGATTGCTTCGGCCGACAACGATCGATCGTGCTCGGGCCGGACGTGGATGACTTGGCTCGAATCGAGCGCACAGGTTGCCGATTGGTGTGTGGTAGTCATGCAGTTTGGGTGTGGGGCTTTGCCGTTCTTTTGGCATCTGTTATTTTTGAAAGCGGATCGGATATTGGCGCAGCGGGAGACGTGTTGGTCAAGTGCCTGCTTTTCCTACGCAAAAACACAAAAGTTAGCCACGGATTGAACACGGATGAATCTCCTTGCACCAGATAAAGAATTTGATCGCTTGAGAACGTCATTCCCTCTCCTTATCATTCATTAGGTTCAGAAACCCATGGCTGCCAAAATCTTTTCCTCTCTCTCGCCGCGGGTCGGTTTTCGTGGGGCCATGCTTGGTCTGTCGTTGCTGATCGGTTGTAGTGGCTCTTCGCCAGAGCCCTCCGATCCCTCTCCTTCCAAGGCAGAAACCAAGGTCGACGGCATGACGGCGGCCGAGCTGGTCGAGAAGATGCGCAGCACCTACCTTCAAGCAAAATCCTATACCGACAACGCAAGCTATGTGAGGCGAGCCGTCTTGCGGGGCGAAGGGGTCGAACGGGAAACGACTTTCTTTCAAATGTCGTTAGCGTTCGAGCGGCCCAACAAATTGCGTTTCCGATTTCATGAAGCGGGTGGCAGCCCCTCGGGAGGCCACGACTACGATATTGCCTCGGATGGCACGAAAGTTCGATCTTCGGCGAGCAGCGTCCCCCGGCAAGTTCACGAAGCCATTGCCCCGCTCGCGTTAACGCCCGAAAACTTTATTCCCGAGCCCGAGATGCGAGCCGCGATTCTTGGCGTCTCGCTGGAGAATCTGTATCCGCCGCTTTTGATGTTGATGGCCGACCCCAAACAGCGATTGATCTTTCCCGAGGACAGCGACCCTCAATTCCTTGACGAGCAAAAACTGGGCGACGTGGATTGCTATCGAATTCGCATGAGTAGCCCTTCAGGAAAACGTGTCTTGTGGATCGACAAGGCAAGTACCCTTTTGCGGCGCATGGAATTGCCGATCGAGTCGCAACTCAAGCTGCTCAACCCGAACGACATGTTTAGTCAAATTTCGATCTATGTCGATTTTGAGGACAACACTCGTGACGCCGAGATCGATACCGCGTCCTTCGAGCTGGAAATTCCCGAAGGGGTTCGCCGAGTCCGGCGATTTATCCCTCCTGCCCCGGCGGGGCCTTCTCCCGATTTAGGAAAGCCGGTCGGCGATTTTCGGTTTGCGACTCTCGAGGGCAAGGAGGTCAACAAAGAAACACTGGCTGGAAAATTGGTGATCCTCGATTTTTGGTTCACCGGCTGCCCGCCCTGCAAGTTGCAAACCCCGATTCTCGAAAAGGTCTACCAAGCATTCAAGGAGAACGAGGAGGTGGCCTTTTATTCGGTCAGCACCGATCCCACTCGGATCTCGAGCGAGGTGGTTGCCAAGACGATGGTTGATTGGGGCGGCAGCATGCCTGTGTTGCGAGATAGCGAAAGCTCGGGTTACGAAAAGCTGAAAATCCGAGTGACTCCCTCGGTGGTCGTGCTCGATCGCGAAGGCCGGCTGCAGCGGTTTCAAACGGGAATGCACAGCCATCCGGAACCACTTATCAACGCGATTCAAAAATTGCTTGATGGCGAAGACTTGGCAGCCAATGCCATGGAAGAACACGAGCGGCAACTTGCCGAATACGAACAGGTTTTAGACGCCGCCACGATCAAGGACTCGATCGTCTCGGTCGACGTTGCCCGACCGGAGATTCCTCCGCGCCGCTTGCCAGAGCATTTGCAGGTCGAGCAATTGTGGCAAAGCACGACCGAACAATTAAAACAGCCTGGAGCGGTGCTTGCACTTGAAGAGGGGGCGAGCGTTGCCGTGCTCGACGCCGGGATGGAAATCGTAGTTTTGGACTCTGCGGGAGCGATTCTTGGCCGCCACGCGTTGCCTGAGCATCCTGAGCAACGCAATGGGTTCTTGCGATCTGCCCTCGATGGCGAAGGCCAGCGGTGGGTTCTCGCCAGCGGGGTCGGTTGGCAACAAGTTTTTCTCTTCAATCAGCAATGGGAGTCGACGTTGTCGTTCCCTGATGAGGCCCACTCGGGAATTGGCGACGTGCTGCTGGCCGATGTCGCGGGCACGGGCACCCCGGTTATGTACGTCGGCTATTGGGGCGGCCTTGGAGTACAAGGCGGGACGCTCGATGGTCGTCGACTCTGGTCCAATCGGCGACTCGATCATGTGCTACAGGTGGCGCAAGGCCCTTCTGTTTCACCACAAAGAAAAATCTGGTGTACCAGCACGCGCGGCACGGTGATGCAATTGTCGGCCGACGGGAAACCGGTGAAAGAACTTTACGTGACAGGCCATTCGTTGATGGCGGTGGCTGTCGCAGAAACAGGGGAAGAATCGTCCGCCCGATTCTGTGGCCTCGCCGTTGCCGAAGTCGGCCAATACTCGGTCGTCGGCTTCGATCTCGAAGGCTCGGTGCAATGGCAGTACGAGCTACCCCAAGGTGAATACACCCGGCAAGTTCCTCGCATCCAACCCGTTCGACTTGGAAAAGAAAAAAGTGCTTGGCTGGTCGCCGCGGCCGACGGTTCGCTGCACTGGCTATCGCCAACGGGCGAGCTGTTGGACCAATTTCACTACGGCGAAGCTTTGACTGGCGTGGCTATGAGCTACACGGACGACGCGGCCACGCTGTGGATCGCTACTGACGAAAATCTAACCGCCTGGGAAATTCATCCGATGGGCGAACCCTGATGCTTCGGGTCTGTCGTGGCCGACAGCGCTAACGGGCGCAGTTTGGCGAGGAGGATTTGTTAGCACCGTCGGCCACGACGAACTCCCGGAACACACTTCCTATTTTTCCCAATAATGAAGGACCAACAACAATGCCCATCACCCCCCAGCAAATGACTGCTTGGTGCGAGACTTTGCTTGCCGGCCGCGACGCGGCTCCGGAACTTGAACTTGGCGACTACTTGGATGCCGTGCCAAGGCTTGAAACCTTGGCGGATGTTCCTTCGGGAACTCCCGTCGCGGTGCGTGGCGATCTCGATGCCAAGCCCGGCGCGCAAATCGGCGAGGGAGATATCCGCCTGCGTTCAATGGTCGAGACGCTCGAATACGGCCGGCAGCGGGGTTGGAAACAGATCGTCTTTGGCCATATCGGTCGCAAACCTGAAGGGACTCTCGACCAAGTTGCTGAGCGACTTGGCGAACTGCTGAAATGCCCCGTGACGTTGCTAACCGATTGGTTCGATGAAGAAACCATGACGATTTCGAGCGCGGTGCGTCAGCAGATCGAAGCCGCCGAGCCGGGGGCCGTGCTGATGCTGGACAACACGCGCCGCTACGATATCGAGCGAGCACTTTGGAAGGCAACGCCTAGCGACCTGCCGCAACTGGCAGAGCGGCTGGCCAAGTTTGCCAACGAGTTTGCCGAAAACGTCGCCCGAATTTACGTCCACGAAGCCCTCGCGGCAGGCAGTATGGATGCGTCGAGCACGGTGGTTCCCGCGACCATGGATCGAGTCGCTATGGGCAAATACGAGGCGAGCGAATTCGAAGGCCCCATGCGGCGGTGCTTGGCGACCGAGCTGGTGGTTTTTAGCGGATTGAAGATCGACAAACTCGACGACTTGGAAGTGATGATTAACCGCGGCACGATTCGCCACGTGTTTGCCGCCGGTTCGCTGGCGATGGCACTGAAGAAAGCTATTGGCGAGCTTGATGGCAAGCCGTGCTGTTTGGGACTGGCCGAAGATCCGTCGCATGCCGACAAGCCGTATTACATTCCGGCCGAGCGCATCGAGCAAGCCAAGCGGATGGTCGAAAATGGTCGGGCCCAGAAAATCGAATTTGTCGTGCCGATCGATTCGGTGATCGAAGATGGTTCGGTCGTCGACCAACTTCAGCCAGACCAGCAACAGTTTGATATCGGACCGAAGTCGAGTGCATGGTTCGAGGAACGTGTCGGTGCCTTTTTGGCCCATGCCAAACCAGGGGCGGTTGCTTTTCATAATGGCGTCTTTGGGATGTTCGAAGATCCAAAATTTGAAGCCGGGACCCGGCGGTTTGTCTCGCAACTAAAGCGGATGACCGAGGCGGGCATTGAGGTCTACGTCGGCGGCGGCGAAGGGGGGAAGGCCCTAGAACGGTATGGCCAAGCCGATTGGGTGACCCATGTGTTTACCGCTGGCGGCACGGTGCTGAACGCCTTAGGAGGCGATCCGGTGCCCTATTTGGCGGCTCTTCGGGCGGCCAGTTTGCAGCGGGTTGCCGAGGTTTGAGGCATTTTTATGCCAATGCGCAAGTTTTCCAGCTTGCCCATTTTGTCTTGACTGAGAATAATGGATTTCCGACACTCTGGGTTTGTCGACGTTCCCATGCCGACCTCAGCTTGAGTTGGTGCGGGAAACGAGACTTCGGCTACAGTGCCCCTCTCCTGCAGCCGATTGTATAGGACAACGGAGCCTCTCGATCCGTAGACAGACTTTTGAGAGTGAGCGAGTTTTTTAGCATGTGGATTACTAGACATATCATCGGACGCATCCTGGTCTGGTTCGCAGTCGTTGCGATCCCACTCGAGGGTTTGCCATCGGCCGCTTGTGGCTGTGCCCAAGCAGGGCCTATGCCAAGTTGCTGCACTGGCGCGATGGTCTGTCGATGTAGCGAAACGGGTGCTAGCTGCTGTTCGGGCGACGACTCGATGGCATCCGGGTCGATGGCATCCGGGGAAACTGGGTGTTCGTGCGGCGACAACTGCCAATGCGGCAGCCATGACAGCATTCCCGCAGAGCCTGCCGCTCCCCCTGTCGAGAGCAACTCGTCAGAAAGAGTTTTGGCCGATTCGGCTGCAGCGGCCTCCTTCGCAACGGTCTCTCTCCCTTCTGCTACGCGACAGCATTTGGATTTGCATGTTGGGGCGAATGCTCTGACGGCCCTCGATTGCTGTGTCGCTCTCTGCCGGTTCACTCTCTGAGCCCATTCTCTTGGCGCTGCTGCGCACTTTGGCATTCGTGCTAGCTTGCGCGCATTGCTCTCTTCTGGGTATCCGTCGTTGCCGACGGCGCTAACTCGCGCGTTTTTGTTTGCGCCGTTGAAAACGACCCTGTGATGACGTTCAACTCAAGAAATTACCATGAACACTACAAACAAAAATACCCGCCGATGGTGGATCAAACTGCTTGTTCAACCCCTGCTGTTGTTGGCCGCCGGTGCAATACTCATTTTCAGCCTCGGCGTTGCTCAAAGAATGGGCTGGGTATCCGCTGGCGGCGGGGGAGGGGGTGGCGACCAAGCCGCCGCAGCCGATACACGAAGCTACATCTGCCCGATGCTCTGCGTGCCTCCCCAAATTGGCCCTGGGCGATGTCCCGTTTGCGAGATGGAGCTTGTGGTTGCCGCTTCGGGTGGCGGCACTTCCGACTCGAAATCGGTGAACGTCGACCCGGCGGCGCGGCGCGTGGCAAACATCCACACCGTCACCGCAAAATCGATTCCGCTTGTGCGGACAATACGCGCGATCGGCGAGCTGCACTACGATGAAAGTTCGCTCAAAACCATTTCTGCGTACGTCGATGGACGGCTCGATCGGTTGTTCGCCGATTTTACCGGCGTGGTTGTGGAGCAAGGCGATCATCTGGCACTCGTCTATTCCCCGCGGCTTTACTCCGGGCAAGTTGAATTGCTGCTAGCCAAGAAGGCTTATGATGCGAGTCTGGCCTCGAGCTTGCAGCGAGTCGTCGATTCAAACCGCGACATGGTTGAAAGTGCCAGACAGCGGCTGATCGAACTCGGAATGACCGTCGAGCAGATCGACGAACTTGAACGCGTCGGTGAAGCAAATAGTCGCATGCATCTATGTGCCCCGATCGGTGGCACGGTCATCAAAAAATACGCCACCGAGGGGCAATACGTGAAGGAAGGCGAGGCGATCTACGAGCTGGCCAACTTGTCGACGGTTTGGCTCATGCTCGAGCTGTTTCCCGAAGATGCCGCGACGATTCGTTACGGACAGCAAGTCGCAGCGGAAGTCCAATCGTTGCCAGGACAGAAATTCACCGGTCGTGTTGACTTCGTCGACCCGATGGTCGACCCCACGAAGCGAACTGTCGGCATTCGTGTGGTGATTTCTAACGACGAAGGCTTACTTCGCGTTGGCGATTACGCGAAAGCGACGATTGAGGTGTTGCTTGCCGATGGCAAGTCGCTCGTAGTGCCGCGCAATGCCGTGCTCATGGCGGGCGACGACAGCGTACTTTACGTCGAGACCGAGCCGGGTCGGTTTGAGATTCGCAACGTCACGCTAGGGGCTCGTAGCGGCGATCAAATCGTGGTGCTCCAAGGCATTGAAGAGGGCGAACAGGTTGCCGTCTCGGGAAATTTTTTGATCGACTCGCAAATGCAGCTTTCTGGCAACCCTTCGTTGATCGATCCTACGAAGGCGCAGCCTCGTGTGGAATTTGAAATGGACGAGGAGAGTTTGCCGCCGATTGGTGAGTTTCAACTCATGGAAGAGGTAAAGCCATGATCAAAAACATCCTCGATTTTTGCCTTCGCGAACGGTTAATCGTGCTGATTGCCGCAGTGTTGGTCGTGGCTTTCGGCTGGTACTCGACGAAAAAAGTGCCCCTGGATGCGATTCCGAATGTCGGCGAGAACCAAGTGATTGTCCTCACCGAGTGGAATGGTCGTTCGCCGAAGGACATGGAAGACCAAATCACGTACCCGTTGTCGATCGCTTTGCAGTCGGTCCCCGGTGCGGAGAGTGTGCGCGGCAAGAGCATGTTCGGGTTTAGCTTTGTGCAGGTGACTTTTGGCGATGGGGTGGATTTTTATTGGGCCCGGTCGCGAGTCGCCGAGCAATTGACCACCGTGGCAGGTACGCTGCCCGATGGCGTGACCCCTCGGCTAGCCCCCGATGCGACGGCCTTGGGGCAAATTTACTACTACGTGCTCGAGCCGCCACCAGGCATGGATCTGGCCGAGCTACGCTCGAAGCAAGATTTCTTTATCAAGTATTCGTTGCAGTCGGTCGATGGCGTTGCCGAAGTGGCTTCGATCGGAGGTTACGTAAAACAGTATCAAGTCGAAGTTGATCCCGATGCGTTGCGCTACCACAATCTACCGCTCAGCAAAGTCATCGAGGCGGTGAAAGACTCGAACATCGACGTCGGTGCCAAGACGGTCGAGTCGGGCGGGATGGAATTTATCGTTCGCGGCATGGGGTTTATTGGGTCAGGAAAGACTGAGTCCGAGACGCTTGAGCAGATCGAAAACACCGTCATCGTTTCGCGTGAGGGAGTGCCGGTTCGTGTGCGTGACGTGGCTGAGGTTCAAACGGGCCCGGCGTTTCGTCGTGGGGCGCTCGACTACAACGGTCGGGAGGCGGTTGGCGGGGTGGTCGTGATGCGCTACGGCGAGAATCCTCGTGATGTAGCCGAGCGCGTGAAACAAAAAATAACCGCGCTCGAGTCGGAACTCGACGGCATCAAAATCATCGGCGTCTACGATCGGACCGAGTTGATCGACGAAACGGTTGCTACCCTGTCTCAAGCATTGCAGCACGAAATCCTCATTACGATCGTCGTGATGATTCTTTTCTTGCTCCATGTTCGCGCTAGTATCGTCATCGCCGTCACGTTACCCCTGGCAGTGCTGATGTCGTTTATCGCCATGAGACTGTTTGGGGTGGATGCCAATATCATGTCGCTCGCGGGGATCGCGATCGCAATCGGAACGATGGTCGACATGGGCATTATTGTGCTGGAAAATATTTATGGGGGACTGGCTGAATGGGAGCAAAAAGGCTCGCCGGGCGGGGAATCCAAACGGCTGCAAGTCATCCGCGACTCGGCAAGCGAAGTCATCCCGGCGGTCATCACGGCCGTGACGACGACGGTCGTTAGCTTCCTGCCCGTGTTTTTCTTAACCGGTCGCGACCACCGGCTTTTCTCGCCGCTCGCTTGGACGAAGACGTTTGCGCTCGTGTCGAGTCTCATTGTGGCGGTAACCGTGGTGCCGATGTTGTGCCGTCTGCTTTTGCGAAGCTCGCAGCCCAAAAAATGGACGGGGATCGCCGCAGGCTTTGCACTTGCCCTCTTGAGCGCGGGGCTTTGCATTTTTGTTTGGGGAAATAGTATCGAGCAATTCACCTCGTTGAGCCTGCCGATTTCAACGGTCGGGATTGCAGCCCTCGGATTTTTCGTCGGATGGTGGCTCTCGCGAGAAAAAATTCGGCCGATGGAAGAAAACCCGGTCAGCCGGTTCGTGTTATGGCTGTATGCAGGGCGATTGCGACTCGCCCTCCGGCGAAAAATGCTCATGCTGTCGTTTCCCCTCATGATCTTTGTGCTCGGATTGGGCGCTTGGATCGGTTTGCCGACCGTGCTGCAACCGGTTGAAAAAGTGTTCTCGATGCTTGGTGCCGACCTGAACGCAGTGCCCGGTTATGTCGACGCCAAACACGTTTTTACTGGGCTGAAGACCGACGATTGGATCGCGCTCGACGAAGGAAGCTGGTTTTACATGCCAAGCCTGTATCCGGCAGCCAGTTTTTCGCAAGCCATGGAAGTGCTCCAAACCCAAGACGTTTTAATTCATGCGATCCCTGAGGTTTCCGACGTCCTCGGGAAAATTGGCCGGGTTGACTCGGCTCTCGATCCGGCACCGGCGGCGATGATTGAAACTTATGTGATGCTCAAGCCGCGTGATCAGTGGCGTGAGGGCGTGACGGAACGTGATATTTGGGATGAGATTAATGCGGTCGCTACGCTA
The DNA here is from genome assembly GCA_013151315.1 of Planctomycetota bacterium. GTDB lineage: Bacteria > Planctomycetota > Planctomycetia > Pirellulales > Lacipirellulaceae > Bythopirellula. The sequence continues at coordinate 26,008 of JAADIN010000159.1, forward strand.
CCGGGCATCACGCCCGCTTCGGCACTGCAACCGATCGAGGGGCGCGTGGTCATGCTGCAAAGCGGGATCAAAGCGTCGATGGCGGTGCGAATTTACGGCGACAGCCTCGAAGGCCTCGGCAAGGCAGCGATCGCGGTCGCCGAACATTTGAAGCAAGATTTCAACGTCAACTCCGGCACGGTCAACCCAGACATTGTGATGGGCAAGCCGTATTACGAGTTCGAGGTCGACCGCGAAGAATCGGCCCGCTACGGCATGACAACGATGATGGTCAATCAGTTAGTCTCGGCCGGGCTGGGTGGCGTCGACGTAACGACAACGGTCGAAGGCCGCGAGCGGTACCCGATCCAAATTCGCTATCAGCGGAATGTCCGCGAAGAGATCGACGAGCTTCACAAGGTGTCGGTCGTCGCGCCGACCGGCGAAGTGGTGCCGCTCGAGCGGCTGGCCAACGTAAAAATGACCTGGGGGCCGGGAGCAATCAACAGCGAAGACGCGCGGCTTGTGGCCCATGTGTCGTTCTCACCTACAGGAAGCAAGGGCGACCTCGAAACGGTGGAAGCGGTGATGACTTCCTTGAAATCCGCACGCAAAAGTGGCCAATTAAAATTCCCCGAAGGAAATTTTGAATTGCAGGCGGTCGGCTCATTCCAAAACCAGATCGAAGCGAACGAGCGTCTGATGTGGATCGTGCCGATGGTGATCCTCATCAACCTTCTTCTGCACTATTTGCACTTCAGAAATTTCCCCATCTCGCTTGTCGTTTTCGCGGGAATCCCCTTTGCGGCAGCCGGCGGTATGATTGCGGTGGCCGTGATGGGCGTCGAGATGAACACTGCGATGTGGGTTGGTTTTATTGCTCTGTTCGGATTGGCGGCCGACGACGGCATCGTGATGGCGACCTACATGCGCGAGACGCTCCATCGCCGCACTCTTCGAAATGCCGAGGATGTTCGCGATGCAATTTACGAAGCGGGCCTCCGGCGTATTCGGCCCTGCATGATGACCACCGTGACGACAATCGTCGCCCTAATACCGGTCTTAATTTCAACGGGTCGCGGGGCCGATGTCGCGCGGGCGATGGCTCTGCCAATTTTTGGCGGGATGCTGGTCGAACCACTCACGACGTTTATCGTACCGACACTGTACTCGGCTTATGTCGAGTTCAAGATGCGAGCTGGGCTGCAAGATGA
>JAADIN010000142.1 GCA_013151315.1 Planctomycetota bacterium
CGGATGTCGGAAGGTACAAGAGTCATTCGAGCAGGATAACTCTTTGCTCTTCGAGAATCAATGAGCGCCGAGCTGACTGTTCGCACTGGTAATGCGAGTTACGCCCGAGGGGTCTGCCAGATAGGTGACGTCGCCGCCGTAGTCGCTGGCGGCTTGAACGGCTTGCTCGCCACGATTCATGAGTTCCATCCCGGAGTCGCCGCCGTTGGTGTTGACTACCCCGACGCTGGCGGTCAGCTTCCACGTTTTTCCGCCAAATTGCATCTGGCACTGCGCAACTCCGGCGCGCAACCGCTCGCCAATCGCTCGAACACTCTCATTCGTGGTGTCGGGGAGAAGTATTGCGAAGGTTTTTGAATCGAACTCACACCGGTCGTCCATCTCTCGCGAAAACGCGGCGAGCATTCGACAGAGGGCTGCCCGCAATTCCATCACCGCCCTGGGGCCATGCTCTTTTCTAATTGGGTCGGTTTGGTCAATTCGCAGTAACAAGAGCGAAATGCCTGCTCCGCCGCGTTTGCACTCGGCAAGGCGTCGGTTCACGCTCACACAAAAAATCGACCGATTGGAGAGTTCGAACTCCGGCGGAATCACGATGGCCGACTCGGCTTGCTCTTGCTTGGTGGGAGTGCGAGGCGAAACTGATTCTTTTTTCGCCTTCGCCTTGCGAGACTTTGCCGGCCGTTTCCGTCGGGTTTCGTCTTTGCTTGATCCGAAGGCAATGCACTCGTTTCCATCATGCCAAAAAGTACGATCACGGCCTGCATTTTTTGCCGCGTAGAGTGCTTGATCGGCACGCTGCACAATCGACTCGGTCGGGGTGTCTGGCATTACCATGCTGACGCCAACGCTGATGGTTATGCGATGTTTTCTCTCCTCGGCCCGCAACCCCTTCGCCGAACAGGCTTTGCGTATACGTTCGGCGATGAGCTTGGCATCAAAATCAGAAGTGAACGGCAGAAGTATGGCAAACTCTTCTCCGCCATAGCGGGCCGCGATGTCGTTATCGCGCACCTGGAAAGCTAGTAATTTCCCCAGTTGATTTAGGACCCCATCTCCCGCTTGATGTCCGTGCTGATCGTTGATTTTTTTGAAGTAATCGACATCAATCATCAGGAGCGAAAACGGCTTCTTGTGTTTTAGATACTCTTGGTGGAGTCGGCGAAGTTCTTTGTCAAACGTGCGTCGATTGGGAAGTTCGGTCAACTCATCCTTGCCAGCAAGTTTGGCGTGTTTTTCGACTTGTGCGGTTTGTTCATCCAAACGTTTTTCGACGCTGCAGATTTTCTCTTGCATATTCGAAGTGGCTTGGATGATTTGGTCGACCGCCGAATTCACGTTCTCCAGATTCTGCGTCCCCTTTTCTTCGAGCGCGTCGCCAATACTGCCCATGCGTGATTGGTGGCCCTCGACATCTTCTGCCATTTCATGGGCCAGCATTTCTAGGTTGGACAGCACCTTGCGGTAGATGCGCTCTTTGCGATCGGACCGCTTCATGAAGAGCAGCTCGGGCTGTTGCTCGGAGATCGAACGGCCGATGATCGTGGCTTCCAGTTTCAGCTTTTGTTCGATGTCGGACATCTGCCGTCGAACCTGATCGGTCGAATCCACGATGTTTTCAACGGCCGAAGCGACGACTTCGCTGTCTGGCGAGGTGGTTTCCTCGAGTTCGTCGAGGACTCTTTTCATGTCGCTGGCATGGGTTGCGACTCGGGTACGAATCTTGGCCGTACAATCTTGGAGGCCTTCCATCGCCTCACGCACAAGGCGCTTGTGCTGATTGGCGTTCGCTCGCTCGGTCCGACCTCGAAGCCACCAGCCTGCCATGACCCCAACCGAGCCCATGAGAAGCAAAAATACCGTATTGAAAATCAAAAGACGCATTGGGAGCTGTCCGTCAATTGACGCAAAAGAGTTGGGGGGTAAACCGTATGTTTCAAAAGATAACTCTCATTTGCATGGTTGTTGGCCTTGAGCCGACCACGATTCTGCCATTCGAAGGCGGTTGCCCATCGAACCTACCCCCTATGCCGGAATTGCCGGTTCTAACGGCTGGCAAAGCCCGACTTGCTCGTGATTCTTGGCGACGGGATTCGCAGTGATCGTTAGTTGCCGAGTCGTCAGCATCGCAGTAGGATGAGGGTCGACGTTGGCCTCTACGCAAGCGACGTGGCCGTCGGCGCTAACCATTCTGCAATCGCATGATTTGGTAAGTTGCTCTAGCGGAATTGGATTCCATGACATTTCGCTGAGGATTTTTTTCATGGGCCTAGCTCTTATGACTTGGCTGCCTCTTATGACTTGGCTGCAAAACGCCCGCGACCGAGTCCTTGATCTGCTCTTCCCGTCAATTTGCGTTTCCTGCCAGACCGACCTCGATGGTGCCGAGCAGGGAATTCACCTTTGCCGGGCTTGTCACGAGGAGTTGCAGATCGTGACTTGGCCGACTTGCCAGCGCTGTGCTTCACGTGTGCCTGAGATTCCTGGGGTTGTTTTTGATGACTGTGGGCATTGTCGGGCCGACAAGCTTCGATTCGATCGTGCTTTGACGCTCGGAAGCTACGAGGGGCTTTTGGGCGAGCTGGTGGTGAAAATGAAGCGTGATCGGAGCGAACGGCTGGCAGGCATTTTTAGCTCGCTACTCCTTGCCGAGTTGGGAGCCCAATTGAGAGATTTGAGCCTCGATGCCGTGGTGCCTATTCCTATGCACCGGTGGAGTCAATTGGCTCGCGGGACGAACTCTCCGGCGGCGATGGCCGGTCGATTGGGCCGCAATCTCGGCTTGCCGGTTCTTGCGAAGGGCCTGCGTCGTCGATATAACTCCTTTCCTCAAAAGGGTTTATCTCGCTCAGGGAGATTTCGCAACATGCATCGCCAAATTGAAGCCCGGGCGGGCTATCCTTGGAAGGCGTCTCATGTGCTACTGGTAGACGATGTCCTTACTACCGGAGCCACCTGTAGCGAAGCTGCCCGAGCTCTGAAGCAGGGCGGGGTCGCCCGGGTGTCGGTATTGGTCGTTGGGCGGACGCCCATTTATTAGTGGTTCGCTTTCGGCCAGAATGACTGCCTCCTGCCCTGCGGCCACCAATTTTTTTGAGTCGCTTGTATTGCTGCGACGAAACCTCAGAATAGTTTGTCATGGATGCACCCGATCTAGAGACTGAAAAGAAACCCGGCGCGCTCGACCCGTTTCGCCGTGCCGTGCTGCGCGGGCTGGCCGTGTTGTTACCGCCGTTGCTGACGATCGTCATTTTTTTGTGGGTCGGCAATACGGTGGTGAATTATCTCCTCGAGCCGATGGAATCGGGGGCTCGCCGGCTTTTGCTCGCTCATTTTCAGGGCGAGATTCTCGAACAGGAGCAAGTGAGTCCTGAGTTGGTGCGAGATGGCACCGAGGAGACCGCCGATCGTCTCTTTGTGCAAACTGAAGATGGGCGTCTGTTGCCAGCGGAAATTTACGACTTTGCTCGCCGTGAAGTCCGTGGCCCGATGCCCTCTTCCGCGGACAAAGTCATCCAAGTTTACGTCGATCGAAGATATCTTCGGCGACATACGGTGATCCCGATCTTTCTGTGCGTCTTTTTGATGGTGCTCTACTTGCTCGGAAAATTCCTTGCGGCGGGCGTCGGACGATTTTTCTGGATGCAGTTTGAGCGGGTAATTCATCGGCTTCCGCTGGTGCGGAATGTTTATTCGTCGGTCAAGCAGGTGACCGATTTTATGTTTAGCGAGCGCGAGATTGAATATACTCGTGTGGTTGCGATTGAGTATCCGCGCAAAGGCATTTGGACGATTGCTATGGTCACGGGCGAAAGCCTACTCGATATCCGCTGTGCGGCCAACGAAGCCGTGCTTTCGGTGTTGGTGCCGACCTCGCCGATGCCGTTTACGGGGTTTACGGTCACGGTCAAAAAAAGCGAGACGGTGGATCTCAATATTACGATCGATCAAGCGTTTCAGTTTATTGTCAGTTGCGGAGTGGTTGTGCCAACGCATCAGATTGCGCAGGCCTTGGCAGAGCGGGATCGATCGATAGGCGGCGCCGCTTCTCTCGTAGGGCCCACCGACGATTGATGCCTTAGGTTAAATCCGAAACAAATTCAACGCACGAAATTCAAATACCAAAAATATCTGTGAGCGATTCTCTCATTCGTATTGGCACACGTGCCAGCCAGTTGGCCCAGTGGCAGGCCCATTGGGTGGCCAAGCAGTTGCGTGAACAAGGTGCAATCGTTGAGCTCGTCAACATCACCACCAGCGGCGACACGCAGCAGCAGGGCTCCGTCGCTGGGCTCGGGCTTCAGGGCGTGTTTACGAAAGAAATTCAATCGGCTCTTTTGGCGGGCCGAGTCGATGTCGCGGTTCATAGTTTGAAAGATTTGCCGACCGACCCGATTGCCGGGTTGGTGCTCGCCGCAGTTCCCGAGCGAGAAAACGTAGCCGACGCCCTGGTCGCCAACGTCGCCTCCTCGCTTGCGGTTTTGCCCGAAGGAGCGCGAGTCGGCACGGGTAGTCTTCGCCGCCAATCGCAACTGAAAATCCTGCGTCCTGATTTGCAAGTCGCCGGCATACGAGGCAACGTCGATACTCGCTTGCGCAAGCTCGACGAGGGCGAATACGACGCGGTGATCCTGGCTGCCGCCGGTTTGCAACGTCTCGGCCTGGGCGAGCGAATTGTCGAGTTCCTCGATCCGCCACAGATGCTACCCGCCCCCGGGCAGGGAGCCCTCGGGATCGAATGCCGAGAAGAAGATGCCGCGGTTCGAAAACTCCTTGGCCGACTTGAAGATGCCGATTCCCGACTCTCGGTAGAAGCCGAACGCTCGATGCTAGCATTGCTGCACGGCGGTTGTTCGGTTCCGGTGGGTGCCTGGGGCCGTATGGAAGAGGGCCAGCTTGCGCTTGATGGTTTGGTTGCCAATCGGGACGGCACGAAAGTCTTGCGAGCCACGGCCAAGGGCGATCCGGCGACTGCCGTGGAGATCGGCCGCCGCGTGGCAGAGCAACTGCTGGGCCAAGGGGCGGCGGCGATTATCGCGGAATCGCGGGGCTGATGGGGTGCTCGGCGTTTATTTGGTATCACCAACTCGGGTGTTTACGGTAAAAAACAGGCATGGCAACTTCAGTGTCTGCATGCAGTGAAGCACGTTGCCAAAGGCCGTTCTTTACCTTGCCACGAAGTGGCAAAATCGTTTAGCCGTGGGCGCAAGCCCACGGAATAGGGTTCTGATTCCTAGCCCCGAAGGGGCGACAGCGAGGAATGAACGATGGCCGGCACCGGGCAAGTAACTTCAAAGAGGAGTTGCTAGCCCTTCTGGGGAAACATGAAATTGACTATGACGAGCGTTACCTCTGGGACTGATGTCGCCCCTTCGGGGCTTTGGTTTTTATGGGATTCGATTCCGTGGGCTTGCGCCCACGGCTAAACGCTGCCGCCGCTGCGCGGCTACTCGCTAGTCCCACTCGCTAGTCCTATTTCTGCCAGACAATGCGAAGCAGATTTGCTTGGAATGCGACTTGGGGTTGCTAGCGGCAGTCTTTGCCGAATTTTTGCTCGGCCTTCGGCAGCGATTGCCAGATCGCCGTTTTCTGCCGCACCGCTGAAAGGGGCATGAAATGGATTCTTCGGTGATTTGAACTCTTGTTTTGCTGGGGCAGACGGTTGAAGCCCTCAGCAAGAGCCCTGCATGGCATGGCGTGTGCGTAGTCGGCAATCCACTGGCAGGGGGGCCGTACCTGTCAATCACTCATCTGCCATGTCTTACGGAATGTATATTTCGGCCGAAGGCGCCAAAGTTCAGGCCAAGCGTCTGGAGTTTATCGCCAACAACTTGGCCAACGTCGAGACGCCTGGCTTCAAACGCGACGTTCCCACGTTTCAGGCTCGCTTTGCCGAAGCGATCCAGCGTGGTCAGGACTACCCGGGTAGTGGGTCGAAAAACGACGTCGGTGGTGGAGTCAAACTGGTTGAAGTCGACACCGACTTCACGGGCGGCACGATTCGTCAGACCGAGATTCCCACCGATTTTGCTGTCAGCGGCGATGGTTTTTTTCAAGTTCGCACACCCGAGGGCGAAACGCTGCTTTCCCGAGCGGGCAATTTTTTGGTCGATGCCGAGGGACGACTCATCACTCAGGCGGGCCATTTTTCGGTGCTCGATCAGTCGGGCAGCGAGATCAAGCTCGAAGGCGATCAGCCTTGGGAAATGCTCTCTGGCGGCATCCTCAGTCAGGGGGGTGAAAATACTCCTATCGGATTGCAACGCCCCGAATCGCTTGGCGATCTCGTGAAAGTCGGCAGCAATACGTTTCGTTCTTTGGGAGCAGTCACTCCGGTTCCCGAAGGAGAACGAAGGGTTCTCCAAGGATACCTCGAACAGTCTAGCGTCAGTTCGACCCATGAAATGATGGCCATGATCGAAACCTCACGTGCCTTTGAAGCGAATACCAAACTTATCCAACATCAAGACGGAATGCTTAGCCAGTTGCTAAGCCGTGTGTTGAGAAGCTAAGGGAGGCGCTGGTTACGAGGCGCTAGGCGTTAGCGACAAGTAATCTTCGTCCTTCAGGATTAACAACAAGTAACTAGCGCCTAGCAACTAGGAACTCTTTATGAGCGTTCAAACTCTTTACACTGCCGCGACAGGCATGGAAGCCCTGGAAACGAAGCTCGATGTGATTGCCAATAATATGGCAAATATCAATACGACCGGTTTCAAGAAAGATCGGGCGAATTTCGAGGATCTCGTTTATCGACAACTTCGATTGCCGGGAGCACTCGATTCGGACGGCAATCGTACGTCCACCGGCGTGGAGGTCGGCCTCGGGACGCGCGTTTCTAGCACGCAAACCAACCATAGCCAAGGGGCAATGCAGACGACCGAAAATCCGCTCGACTTTGCGATCGAAGGTCGCGGTTTCTTCAAAGTCATTACCGGCTCGAACACGTATTATTCGCGGGCCGGCAATTTTGGAATCAACGAGCAAGGAAATCTTGTTTTAGGATCTGCCCACAAAGGTTGGGTGCTGGATCCTCCGATCAATCTCCCGCAAGAAGCGGTCGATCTGGTCGTCACCTCCGACGGGCAAGTCCAGTATCGAACGACCAATCAACCGAACCTTATCGTGGCCGGCCAAATCAATCTCAGCACGTTCATCAATCCCGATGGCCTGCTGAAGGTCGGCGATAATCTCTATCAAGAGACGGATGCGTCGGGAACCGTCACCGAAGGCATTCCTGGCGACCCGGGCATTGGTGTCGTGCGGCAAGGCTCGCTCGAGTCGTCGAACGTCGAGCCGGTCCAAGAATTGATCGACCTGATCACCACACAACGGGCGTTTGAGCTCAATTCGCAAGTGGTCCAGGCGGGCGATCAGATCATGCAAGTCGCGGCTAACCTCCGTCGTGGATAAAAACAATTTTCCCAGCTAGGCAATTATGAGTTCATCTTCGTTAAAATATCTAGTTCTGTTGGTTGTGCTGGCCCTCGGCCTTAGCTCGTCGTACGTTCTTGGCGCCGACGTGGTGCTTCGCGAGCGGGCAACCACCTCTGGCCCGATCGTTCGGCTAGGCGACGTGGCTGATATCACGGCAGCCTCGACTTCGACGCTCAAGAACCTTGCTTCGACGCCGCTCGTACCGACGCCCGCCCCGGGATCGACGGAGTTTCTTCAGCGGTCGCAGATTCGCGATTTGCTCGCGACTCGGGGTATCGACATGCTTCGTTTGAGAATTCGTGGTGCCGCAGTGGTTGAGATTGGCAAAGCTACTAAGCAACCAGAAATCGAAACACCGACGGCCCCCTCGAATCGGGAAATTGAAACCGCGCTGCACGATGCGATCGAGCAATACTTACAAAACGAGACGGGCCATGACCTTTGGCGGATCACGGTCAGTCCTACTAGCAAAGCGTTGGGGCCAAATTTTACAGTTCGAGGTGGCCGAAAGCCTTGGACCGGCAGGCAACGGTTTCGCGTGAGCGGCACCCATCCCGACGAGGCCTTCGAAGTACAAGCGACCGTTGTGAAAATCCAATCGGTTCTCTTTTCTCGTCAAGTCATCAAGAAAGGCGACATCATTCGTGCCGCCGATGTGGAACGACGTCAGCACGAAGGTCGGGTACCCGGCCTCGTCTTGAGCACGCTGGATCAAGTGGTTGGCATGGAAGCCCGTCGGACGATTCGGGCGGACGTGATTCTTCAGGAAAACCAAGTTCGAGCTCCTCTGCAAGTCGAGCGTGGCGAGACGGTCACGGTGGTCGCCCGCACGGGCGGCATCTCGGTGCGAACTTTCGCGGTGGCTCGGCAAGATGGTGCGATGGGAGACCTTGTGCAAATCGAAACCTTGGACGGTAGCCAACGGTTTGCCGCTCGCGTTTCGGGCCGACATCGCCTGGAAGTTTTGGCCGCTGGTACCCAAGCCGGCGATTACGCGACGCTTGGGCGCCTCCCGCTACGACGATAATTTTTTAAAAGAAGCTCCTCCGTTGTTGCCCGCGAAAGTACGCGAAAGATCGCGAAAACATGAATTTTACATTCATCTCAAACAAGCAATCGTTGTGGCAGGCTGATAAAATGAATTTCACTCAACCAAGAACCGGCTTTATCCCTCAGTCTTTCGCGTATTTTCGCGGATTTCGCGGGCGCTGTTTCTCCTCGGCCATGGCTCTTTCGGGTTTTGCCGTGCTGTCGATTTCGGGCTTGGCAATCGCCCAGGATGGGAGCCTTTTTCTTCAGTCGGCACAAAGTTCGCAAGGGCTGACGCTCGAAAATAGTTCGTTTGTGTTTCGCCAGTTGCCGCCCGAGGCTCGGCCACGCGAACTGCAAAGGCACGACATCATTACCGTGCTGGTTGATTTTCGTTCTCGGTTTTTGAGCCAAGGCGATGCCGAGAGTCGCAAGACATCGAACCTCACGGGCATCCTTGCCGACTGGATCAAGATCGATAGTGGTTCGCTCAAACCGGCGACGCAGTCCGATGGCGATCCTACCGTTTCTGGTTCGCTCAATAGTCAGTATCGAGCCCAGTCGGATGTCGAGCTTCGCGATTCCTTGACGTTTCGCATGGCTGCGGAGATCGTCGACATTCGTCCGAACGGAAACTTGGTCATCGAAGGGCACTTGAACATACGCAACAACGAAGAACATTGGCAAATTTCGATCACCGGCGTGGTCCGTCGCGAAGCGATCCAAGCCGATCGTACGGTCAGCAGCGACGCAATTACTCAACTCTCGATTGACAAGAAAGAGATCGGCCAAGTGCGAGACGGTTACTCGCGCGGCTGGCTCGCAAAATACTACGACCGATTCAAACCGTTTTGATCCGATGCAACGCTTTTGATCCGGTGCAACGCTTTTTTTAGAGGCATCACGGTTTGGCCGTGGGAGACTTGTTTGATGCTTTGGGATAGAACATTCCGCAATTCGCATTGAGAAGAAATACATGAACAACAACAAAAACTACGTTCGATTCTGGATACTTAGCATCGCCGCCGCATTGGTGATCGGCAACAGTCCTCAGGTCGTAGCTCGGACGGTGCTGAGAAACATTTGTAGGATCAAGGGACAAGAAGAAAACGTCCTGCGTGGGCTTGGGTTGGTCGTAGGTCTCAACGGTACCGGAGAGCTCAACGACCCGGCAACGATGCGAGCGCTGGCACGTGCGATGGAGATCATGGGCGGCCCGATACCGCAAACCGGTTTGCCGGGAACCGAAAATCTGGCCGAGTTGCGGAGGATCAAGAACGTGGCGTTGGTTTGGGTGACTGCCCGAGTTCCCGCCACCGGCGCACGTCGGGGCGACAAACTCAACTGCGACATCAGTGCGATTAACGGAAAGAGTCTCGAAGGGGGCCGCCTGGCATTTTCTGCACTGCAAGGCCCGAATACACAAGACCACCGCGTTTACGCCTTGGCCGAGGGACGCATCCATCTCGATTCTCTCGATCAGCCTTTGGCAGGCCGAATTCACAATGGCTGCCAGATGGAAGAAGATGTGTTTACGCCGTTCGTCGAAAATGGGCACGTCACTTTGATCTTGGAGAAGAACCACGCAGATTTCCAGATCGCTTCGGAAGTCGCAGCCTTGATTCATCAGACGCATTTCCAGCGCGACGAAGAAGGCGCAAGGGTCCGAGCGATCAATGCTTCGAACATCGTGGTCGAGATTCCCGAGGAATACCGCTTGGAGCCGGTTCAGTTTATTTCGACTCTCTTGGAACTGCCTATCTACCAACCGGAGCCCGAAGCTCGTGTGGTGATCAACGAGCGAACGGGCAGCATTGTTATCAGTGGCGATGTGCAAATCGGAGACGTGGTGATCTCTCACGGAAATCTGGTGGTTGAGGCCACCGAAGAGACCTCTCCTTTTGTCGACGTCAGTCAAGAACAGGACGGCAAGTCGGCCAAGCTAAAATCTTTGGTCGATGCCTTGAACAGCCTGAAGGTTCCCAATCGGGATGCCATCGAGATCATCAAGAACATTGAGCGCAACGGTAAGCTTCATGGTCGCCTTATTATTGAATAGTGTTGGTGATTTGTAACTTTCGGGGTCGGGGACGACCCGGCTCGCTATCCCAAAAATATTATGAAAATCAATCCTACCCAACTGCAGACGATTCGCCCACTCAAGCCGGATGCGGCTAGTGCTGAGCAGCAAATCGCTGAAGCGAAAGAGGTTCGCGATACGTTTCGGACGTTCATCGGCGAATCGTTTTTCGGGCAGATGCTCAAGTCGATGCGCAACACGCTGGACAAGCCGGCCTATTTCCATGGTGGTCATGCCGAAGAGGTTTTTCGTGGCCAACTGGACCAAACCTTGGCTCAGGAGATGACCAAGTCGAGTGCCGACAAAATTGCCGATCCGATGTTTCGGCAACAGTTCCCCAAGCAGGCAGCGATTTTGCGACGAGCAGAAGAGACCGCAACGCCTTCGTTGGCCGATCTCGATCAGTTAAGACGCCGGTAAAATTCGCGTTTCAAATAAAAAGAATCTAAGTAAAATTTATCATAGGACCACTTGATGGAAATCCACTGGGAATCAGAACTCGCAGAATTGTTGGGTCGACTCTCGAGGTCGCAACAGGAACTGCTCACGCTACTCTCGAGTAAGCATGATTTACTGACACGCCGCGACCACAAGGGGCTGGCAGAACTTGCCCCCAAAGAAGAAGCCCTGTGTGCGGAACTGCAAGCATGCCATCAGCAACGACAGCAGTTGCTCGAGCAAGCAGGGCTAGCAGGGCTGCCGTCTGATAGCATTCAATCGCTTTCGGAAGCATTGCCCGAAGAAGGGGCGAAAAAGCTGCGCCTGCCGGTTGAAGAGGCGGTTGAGCGTTCTCGCTTGTTACGCCATCAGAGCATTTCGCAGTGGGTCGTGGTGCAGCGAACTTTGTTGCATCTCTCTCACTTACTCGAGATTTTTGCGACTGGCGGTCAAACTCAGCCGACCTATAGAGAAGGTGGCGTTGTCGAAAGTAGTGGCGCGCTAATCGATCAGGCAATGTAGGAGGAGAAGGCGCTAGCTGTTAGGCGCTAGGCGCTAGTTTTCTTGATGTTAACTAGCGCCTAGCATCTAGCGCCTAGCAACTCATCATGTCGGGCTCACTCCAGATGGCGGGCAATACGCTGCAGGCCATGCAAATTGGCTTGCAAGTGGTTGGCAATAATATTGCCAATGCCAACACGCCCGGATACATCCGTGAACGGACAATCTTTACGCCCGCTCCGGTTCAGAGACTTGGGAATCTGACCCTCGGCCTGGGCGTCGAAGTTGCCGCCATCGTTCAGAATGTCGACAAGTTTGTCGAAAGTCGGCTCCGCGATGCAACCAGCGACACGGTCAGCGCCGAAGTGCAGGAAAAGGCATACCGCGACATCGAGGCAATTATTGGCGCACTGGCCGATAACGACATCAGCTCCTCGCTCACGCAGTTCTTCAATAGCTTAGAAGATCTCGAAAACATCGACTTTCGCAATCTTGCGATCGGCAATGGCGTCGTTCTTGCCGAAAAAATCAACACGC
>JAADIN010000220.1 GCA_013151315.1 Planctomycetota bacterium
CGTCAGCACAAATTACTAACAATGCTCTCCGTGTCGCTTGTGGAAGCGACGGCCACGCCTCAATGATTTGCAACAGATCAGTGTCAGACGCTGCCACAAGCTGACTGCTACTGCTCTCTGAGTGCAGACATAATGCAGACACATCATTTGAAGGGTCGGTAAGTTGTTGCAGGGCAACCGTTTGCAACAACAGGTCCTCTGTTTCGATTCCCGTCGGCGTCGCTTTACCGGACACCTTGTCCGGTGGCGGTCGAAGCTGTGGCGGCGGGGCAGCGCGAAAACGCAAGCGGGGTGGCAAAGAAGAACTTGCGGAAGTGCTCAGGGGCCGTTGCCTAGGAGACACCAGGACGATTCGTCTGGTCGTCCGGTTTGGAAGGACTCGGGGTGCCGACTGAGCCTCCTCAGCCTAAATGAGTCTCGCTGCCCCCCTTTTTGCGACCTATCGTTGTGAAGGGAAGGCAAGGTGCCTTCGAATCTTCGGCACGTCCAAAAACAAAGGCTTCGGCTATGGGTATCCCGTCGGCTATCGCCAGCTGGTTCAAGACCTCTCTCTACGAAACGTGGAACTGGTTTCTCATGCTGAATTACCAGGAATGGTTCGTCGTGCTCGGCATCGTTGCCGTGTTTGGCACTCTCTGTATGAGAGGTTTCGGCTCGAGAGATCGCGTCTGAGGCATCAGGCGAAAGACCTCATTCCTCTCCTGCCCCCTGTTATCGGCCTCCTGGCCTCTCTTCCCAGACCAGCAAAACAGGGCTTCAAAACAGTCAAGTTGACGCTTACGGGCCTAATATCTTACATTAGACGGTAGGGCAAGCTACAGCTGCCATTAACCTCAGCTTCGGTCGACGGTCGGAAAAACGACTGTTGGAAGAAGCGTCTTTGGGTCCGTCTGTTTGAAAGGAAAACGTTATGCCGTTATTCGAGGTAGAAACGGAAAGCCATATCATTATCACTTGGGCCACCGACAACGATGAAGCAGCGGCCGTGGTGACCGAGGCTTATCCCAACGACACCGTCATCCGCATGACCAAACGACCTCGGGATACTTGGGTGATCTCCAAGAGTGCTCTTGGGATAGCCGGTTCGCTCGACCCTTGCAGCACCGCTCGCGATTGTCTTTCGAAGTCGGAGGGCGACAAGGTCCACGCGATTCGCCTTTACATGCACGAGACGGGCGTCGACTTAGAGCAGGCGCGCAAAGCTATCGAATCGAACATGGTGATGGGCTGGTAGTTTTGAAGCGATTAGCTTTTAGCGGTTAGCCAAACGGAATTTTGCTCTTCGCCAGAAACCGTGGGTAAATCGAGGAAGAATTGGCAATTTGCCTGGGAACTAAAACAACCGTTCCCGCAGCTCCCTCACGCGCTCCTGCTCAGCGCATAGCTGCTCAGGTAGCTGATTTGCCTCAAACACGGCAGGCGTCAGAAACACCTCCGCCGGTTGGGGCAATTTCGTCAGCGAAGCCAGTTGCCATAGCAGTTTTTGACTCGCCCGATCGAGCCCATGGGCGCGGCAAAGTTCGCGAAACAATCGGTTCGGATCGTTGCAAGGCTTACTCAAGTCGTTGTACTTGAAATATGCCAAGACGGCCGCGACGACCGCCCCAAGGACGAGCAAACCGATTAGGTACGGCAGCACTTCCATCAAGTCAAGACGTCCGCGGGAACGATGCAGGCCATCGCCTAAGCGTTCCCAGCGTGAATACTGGGCGAGCAAATTAGTCGCTAGTTGAGTGCAGTTCATTTTTCTAACCTTTGGTCATTCCATCCCACCTGCTGCGGCAGATACGGGCAGGTCGACGAAGGTCGCCAAGCTGCTTTTTGCCGAATTTTGTACGGCTGGGCTACTGTCTTTCGTTGCGTGGAGGAGGGCCTCCTGAACCTCGGGAGTCTGGCAACCCTGCAAAGCGTCTGCCGCGGCCGCCCGTACTAGATGGTCTTCGTCTTCCAATAGCAAGAGAAGCCCTTCGCTCGCTTGGGGAACCAGCAGCATGGCTTCGGCCATATCAATGGCCCGCATGCGAGATCTTCGCGACGGGTTTTCCATTTCGCCGAGCAAGCTGGGAATCGTCTCGGGGTCGACCTTCTGCACGACCATGCCTGTGCTCCGACGTGCATCGTCGTTTAGCGTTTCGAATCGGGTGAGGAAATTCTCAAAAGAAAACTCACTGAGAGATTCGCGACTCGCATTGCGGACGATTTCATGCGGACTATCAATCAATTTCAACAGCAAGGCCATGGTGCCAGGCAGATGTCGATCGCGAAGCTGCCGTGTAGCTGCCGCCTGGACGGCAGGATCGGAATCTCGCGTAGCACGCAGGACCAGTTGACTGGGCCGATCTCCGGCGATCGGAGCCAATGCCTCGCAAGCGGCACCTCGTCCGGCTGGTTTTCCGTAAATCAAGGCTCTTTCGAGAATTGCTAGTACGTCTTCTTGTTTCATTCCTGAATGGGTGATTAGCTTCACACATCGCGCCTGATCTTGCTCAGAGAAGCGATCAATCCCAGGCCCGTCTGCTGGCAGCCAGCCAAACGCACTCATTCGGCCCAAGTTTTTTTGAACCTTGGGAAGCATCTCGGCGCTAGTGCATTCCAGCAATCGCTCTACCCAAGGTTCGTCTGCCCTTCGACTAATCACATTGAGGATGCCAAGAGAAGTATTCGCTGCCTTGAGGAAGCTGATCAGCAGTTCGATCACGCCCGAACTTTGACTGTTGGCCAAAGTATTGACTACCGTGCCATAGCAAACATGATGCGGGTCGTCGAGGATTTTTCTTAGCAAGCTGCTGGAAGGGCCGGCCAGAATGACGAACGCTTCGATAAGTTCCGCCCGCCCGTGCTGGCGAAAACGTTCGCTACTCCGCTCTAGACTTTCCAGCACATATCGGCGAATCGCCTCGGGATCGCGCCGGTCTTTTTTGTCGCGCTGGCCATGGGTCATCTCACTCAAACGATTGACCAACCGTACCACGAGCTCGGTCGCAGCCGGGGCATGTTCGTTCTTTTTATTCTCGGCCAGAGTGACCAGGGTTGGCACAAGGTCGAACTCGGTGAATTCTTCAACCAATTCGCAAGCATTTTTGAATAGCTGCTCTTCGTCCGAGAGCACCGCGTCTCGCAGCGCTCCCGACATTCTCCCGCGACCTTCCGGTAGGAGCTCGCGTTGCTGTGGCGAGAGGAGATGCCAGCGACTCAAGACGGCAAGATGTCCCGCCTTGCTCCGGCGAGCTACGAGTGCGCGAATCGCGTGCTCGTACACGCTGCCATCATTGTTGTCGAGCGCACCTATCAATACCGGCACGACCGACTCGTTGCGGCTGCTGCTCAGGACTTCAAAGGTGGTTTCGAGTGCGGCGGTCACGAGGGCCTCTATTGCGTAGGACTTGTTGGTGGGGTCTGCGAAACCGTAAGCAAGGCGCGTGGTTTTGCGGGTAACGAGCGTTTCTCGCTACCAAGCCCTCTACAAACTTAGGTCGCAGAATCGGAGGCTAGAGTGTTTTTAGAGTACTCCGCAAAACACCAATGTCTGTTTCTTCCGCCTCAACGTGCTTGCTATTTGGTCTCGTAGCGACAAAACTGATACAAACGGCACGACTCCACTACCGAAGCTCGTGCGAAGCCATGTCCTCGAGTCCTCAAGAGAAACATTCGATGCCAACCTCAACCTCTGGTCAGGCCGTGCTCGAACAAGAATTCCTGCCCATTCGCGCCAAAATTCTCGAAATCGCCGCGTCGCTCGACCGAATTGGGCGAGCCTCGGGAGACCTAGCGAGCGCAAGACAGCCGTTTAGAATTGTTACAAACGGCAATCGAAAAGTTGCTAGAAAAAGAGGGAGATCGAGCCGAGGTCATCCAGTTACTGTTTAGCCGCCCCTACGACGATCAATGGAAGAAAACCTTCGATATCACAACCCCTCACGCCTAAACCCTAAGGAAAGTCCGGGGGGAAATTGTCTGATTTGCAGGACGAAGGAATTGGTCAATAGTTATTTGTCAATAATCATTGGTCATTGAAAGGAAGAAAAAACGGATGATAAATAGCAAATGACCATTAACTAATGACAAATGATAAGCCTCCTTAAACAACTCTAATTTCCCGAACGATCCTAGCCTCTAAAGCCTACCGCCTCATGTACTATATCGATCCCCACATCCACATGGTGTCGCGCACCACGGATGACTACGAGACGCTCGCCAAGATGGGGTGCGTCGCGATGAGCGAACCTGCTTTCTGGGCCGGTTACGATCGGGGCAGCGTCGAGGGGTTTCGCGACTATTTCGAGCAGCTCACCCGCTTTGAGCCCCAACGGGCCCGCAGCTATGGCATCCAACATTTTTCTTGGCTCTGCATCAATGCCAAGGAAGCTGAGAATGTCGAGCTCTCGCGCGAAGTCATTGCCATGATCCCCGAATTCCTCGATCGGCCTGGTGTGCTCGGCATCGGCGAGATCGGGCTCAACAAGAACACTCGAAACGAAGCGACTGTGTTTCTTGAGCACCTCGACTTGGCCATGAAGACGGGCGAGCAGATTCTCATCCACACCCCGCACTTGGAAGACAAGTTCCAGGGCACCCGCATGATTCTTGACATGCTCACCGACGACAGCCGCATCGATCGAACCCGCGTGTTGGTCGACCACGTCGAAGAACACACGATCCGCCAGGTACTCGACGCGGGCTTTTGGGCCGGCATGACCCTCTACCCGGTGAGCAAATGCACGCCGGCGCGCGCCGTCGACATGATCGAACGGGTTGGCCCCGAGCGGCTGCTCGTCAACTCGGCAGGCGACTGGGGCCCCTCGAAGCCGACTGCCGTGCCCGATCTTATCCTCGAGATGCGCCGCCGAGGCCACGCGGAAAGCGTCATTCGCCGCGTCGTCTACGAGAACCCTCTCGAGTTCTTCAGCCAAAGCCGTGGATTTGTGTTTGAAGCGCCCGAGTAGGACTTGTTCCAGTAAAAATGAGGATCTGTGTTGTGAGCCGTAGGCGCTAGCCTCGGGTTTTCTCCGCTTCCACCCGAGGCTAGCGCCTACGGCTCACCCTAAAATGGAGCCGCGACAAAGCACGGGCCTACTTTCCGCAAGCGGAGGGCAAGGGACTCGAACCCTCAACCCCTTGCGGGGCAACTGATTTCGAATCAGTCTGCTAGCCATTCGCTTACCCTCCGGAGAGCCTACTAATCTAATGGGACTTGGGCTAACAAGCAATGACGCTTGTCAGGACGATTGCAAAGTCCGAAATTTTGAACCGCCAAGAGCGCCAAGGACGCCAAGAAAAAAGAAGGAAGGCAAAAAACGACGGGTTTCACTTCACCATGCTTTCCTTCTTGGCGCTCTTGGCGTCCTTGGCGGTTTTTATGACTTTGCAATCCTCCTGTGACACTTGTCCGCAGATCTTGCCTAGGGCGAATCGTTCGCTTCAGCCAGATTTTCGTGAAAGGCTTGGAGGAAGAGGCTCTCGCCGAGCCTAGTCGGTACGCCCGGCAGGGTCGCGCTGTTTCTAGGCGGCATAACTGGCGCACCCGATCGGAACGGGCTCGCATTGTGCGGAAGCGGGTGTACGGGAACAGATTTTCCGGTTTCTCGTCCTGTTCTGGGTAGGTATGGGGAGAGCAAAACTTCCGCTGGCTACGGTTTTCTTCGCCGATATCACCATTATCCTGAAGCACTCCCCTTTCTGCTCCCGTTCCTGCGAGAGAAATTCTATGTCGACCTCGAAAATGATTCGCATTATCACACGCGGCAAAAATGGCGAACTGCGAACTCGCGACTACGCCCACGAAGATGCCGTCCTGAAGATGCACACTCAAATTGGAATCGACGACTGTAGTACCGACTTGAGCCTGCGAGGCTTGCCCGTCTTTCGTGGCCTGATCGGACCGATGCCCGAGTCGAAAGAAATTGTCCGCTACGAAGCTCCCGAGGTGTTCGAGAGCCTGACCAAAGAGTGGGGCGCCATCCCAACGAAGCGAAAAACGCGACGGCGCGCGGCCCGTTAGCGATAGCGCGAATCGGAAGGCGATTGCCAGAGTCCGGTCGCCTGTCTTGGCGGGTCGTTTTCCAACTGTCGACCGCCGATCAGAACGGTGCTAGGACGCGCCGCGATTGTTGCCGTGCTTCCCGTACTGCCTAGCTGCGTACTTCCCAAATGGCGCGGCTCGTTCATTGCGACCCGGGTGGTAACCGTCTCTTCAGCCGTACGATACTGGGTCACGGGAACTTGTACCGTCTTCGTTTGAGGCACCCATGCGGCACTGCTTACCGGTATCTGGACATTGGCCACCTGTTGGTGCCAAGTGGTCACCGGCTTGAGGTTATGGGTCCAGTAGGGAGTCATAAACGGATTCCAGCGTCCGCGAAGTTGCGATTGCCATTGATATTGAGTAACCGGCACGTTGTAAAGTTGCTGATGCGAGAGATGGTTCGTTGTGATTTGCTGGGCGTACGTGGTCTGTTGCCGGTCTTGCATCACGGTGACGGGGACTTGGCGTTTTACCACGCGGGTGGTCACTTGATAGCGAACCCCGTCGGCTCCGGTTTCATACTTCACCTCTTGCGCGGGAGCAGGGCCGGCCAGAATCCCGCAGGCCAGCACCGTGGCAACAAAGGCCCCTCTTCGAGCAATAGTCATATCGATTTACCTAGGAATTCGGGTTAGCGGATTCATTGCACCTCCATTTTTATCGGCAATACCGAAACAGGTTCATCAGCCGAGTGCTTGGGCATTGCTGAAATGTAGGAGCTATCAAAGCATCTGGATCGCAATGGTGCTAGCAGTGCTATTGAAGTAAGAATCTGCGGGCCGCTGAGAGAAGCCTATTCTAGGCGGGCGTCGAGCCAGTTGGCGTGGTCGCTCTGGTCGCCTCGGTCGGCGTTTTCTACGACCAAGACGATTTGCTCTGCGCCGGCCAGTTCTACCGAGATTGGCAGCGGGGTGTCTTTGCCTCGGACGATTGGTGTGGTTAGGGCTAGCTTTAACTCGTCGGCACGGCGCAGGAAGACTTGGAATACCACGCTACCGCGTCCGTCGGTCGAGTCGTCGATTGCACACTGGGCGGCGAATCGATGGAAACGCTTGGGCCGAGGGGGTGCAACCCCCCGGCTTTGGGCTGGTGGTGGTATGTCGTAGGTTAGGCGTGAGGTGGAGTGCATTGCCAATCCTTTGGGGTAGATCAATTGGCTTGCAGTGAGGGGGCCGTCTTGTAGGTTGCGATCTCGGCGGTACTGCCATGGGAGACTGAGAAAGGGCTGGTGGCGGTAGTCGGTCGCATTCATGTCGGATAAATAAACGGCTTGCGATTGGAGTGATTGTAAGTGGATGATCTCGCGCGGGGCGTCTCCTTGGAGCTCGACGGCACATGCGAGCTTGATTTGTGAGGACTTCTTTCCGGCGATCAGTGTTTTGGCGATCAAATAGCTGCCATCGCGCCAACCGATTGCGAGATTGCCTTTGGCGGGCGGATTTGCGCGGGAGCCGAATGCTAGTCTTGCTAGGCGGTCGATGGGGAGCGAAATAGGCTCGCTGGTTCCGTCGAGCGTGAATTTTGCGGAGGGGCCGTTCTGTCCGATTTCTAGAAGCTGGCCTGTGAGGGTGTCGCCGTTGGTGAGCTCTAGGTGATCGTTTTTTGAGCGCCGGTCGCGAAGACGCAAGCGGGAGAAATTGTTTGTTGGAGGGTTGAGGCGGATTGCCTGTAGTGCGGTGCGGGGGAGGACGACCTTGCCAAAAGTTTTGGTGTGTAGGGTGACTGTCTCTTTTGAAATTTGTAATGCCTTTTTGCTGGTCCAGGACTCGGCCAAGACGAGGCGACTGCCATCGATGAGGATCGCCTCGTGCTGCTGTAGGTTGGCGTGGGGGTTGGACCAACGGACTAGATCGCGTAGGGGCACAGTGTGAGTTTTGTTGGCGATTTGAAATTCTAGCGTGTTGTCGCTTGTGCATCTGAGAAACAAGGCGTCTGAGGGTGGCTGGTTGATCTGTAACAATGGCTGCGCAGCGTAAGCCATCGTAGGGATGACGATAGTAAATAGGATGGCGACGGTTCGAAGCACTTTGCTGTTTCCTAACGCTGAAGAATGGGCAGGTAGTTGTTGGGCACTTGCAGGATGATGCAGGCCATGGCGGTGCCGTACTCGGCGCAGATCGAGTCGAGCCATGAACCATCGGGCCGTTGACGAGCGATCATTTCTTGTCGAATGGCCGGGTACCATGTGAGCCAACTCTCGCCGCCTGCATGCCACATTGCCTGGATGGCATAGTATTGTCCGTAGAAGTAAAATGCGTTGCCCTCGGGGATTTTTTCTTGTCCTGGAAGAAAGAGGCGCAGATACTCCAGGCCATTTTGCAGCTCGGGTCCGTGATAGATGCCGGCATTGGTGAATGCAACGACGCCGGCGGCGGATCGGGCAAACTGGCTTGGCTGTCCTTTCTCGGCCAGGGTGTAGCGAAACCCGCCATCTTCGTTTTGGCATCCGCGGATGTAAGCGATCGAACGATCGATCGTCTCGCGAGGGACGGTGATGCCGGCGTTGCGCGCGGCTCGTAGCGCCATGACCTGGCAAACGGTGACCGAGAGGTCGGCATCTTTGGGTTCGGGTTGATAACGCCAACCTCCTTCGGGGTTTTGCGCATGAATAATCAGCTTGACTGCTTGGCCCAATCGGTCGCGCAGTTTTGGCGAGTCGGCCATGCCATAAGCTTCGGAAAGGAACAGGACGGCGAACCCGTGGCCGTACATGGGGCCTCGGCTGGTCGCATCGGGGGCAGCTATAAAACCTTGGTCGTCGGTTTGCTCGAGCAAATAGTCGACGCAACGTTCTAGGTGGGTTCCGTAGGGGCCTCGGCCGGGGGTGCTTCCGCTCGAGAGAAAGGCCATGCCACTAAGGCTGCATACGGCGACATTGCGCGCGTAGCCGCTGGTACCGAAAGAGCCGTCTTCTAATTGTTGGTCGGCTAGGAAGGTTAAACCGCGATCGATCGCTTGGGTTGTTTTGGGGGTGATGAGTTGGCGGTGCTGGGTAGTGGGGAGTTCTTCGGCTTGGCAGGGGATGGGGAGGGCAAGGAATAGTGCGAAACCGCAAGCGAGGGGGGATAAGTTCATGGGAAGGCCTTGGTTTTGCTGGTAGGTTCGGCCAACTCACGGAAGTAGGCTTCGATTGCTTCTGCGTATTTTGGCAAGAAGGTTTCGCTGAGGGGTTGGAGTATCTGTTCTCGCTGTCGTTGGGGCAAGTTTCCCCACAAGTCGTTGATGAGCTGAGTTGTCGTTTCTTCAGTCGAACGGTTTTGGTTCTGCCTTGTAGGCGACGAGGGTGGATTGGGTTTTGTGCCGGCCTCGCCTTGTCCCTCGGGTTGGTCTCCGGGATCGGCAGGCGACGAACTTTTTGGTGGATCTTCTCTTGGTGTCACCAATCGCTCTCGAAGCTGACGCAGATGGTCGCTCGACGCTTGTTGCAATGCTGCCGCCTTGCCGATTTGCTGCTGCGCCAGATGGTCGGCGGCAGCTCGCATCGTGGTTTGCACGGCAAGATCTCGCGCGAGTGACACGACATCAGACAAACTCCCCGAGTTTTCCATCGCACGGGACATCTGCATGACGAGCTTGGCAAACTGCCTCGAGAGTTGGTTTTGGTCAAGCGAAGCCTGCTTGTCTGCTTGGGGTTGGTCGTTCAGGATTTCGCGCTGGCTGCGATTTGCAAGCTCTCGCTGCCGGGCCTCGATTTGGGCCAAGTCGCTCTCGAATTTTGCGAGTTCGTTTTCGAGCGAGAGGCTGTCGATCGCTTGCTGAAGCGTTTTGATGACGGTCTGTTGACGCTCGGCGAGGGCCGCAATGGTTGTGGACTCGGGTGGCTGAGATTTCCGTTTTAACTCGCCGAGCAGCCTTCGAATGTCTTCTAAGGGGTTCTCGACGAGGTCGCTTAGTCGTTCATGCAAGACTTGTAGTTGTTCGAGGGTCGCTTGTCGATCGAGTTGGTTCCTTGCGTAGGTGTCCAACAGTTCTTCGAGGGCATAGAGAATTCCGTCGCGTGGGTCAGTCAGTGCGGTGGTGATTCGGCGCTGGCGGGATGAAACCTCGAAACGCTTCGGGCCAGCGTTGGTCTTGGTCCCATTGCGTCACGAGTTGATGGAGTTCGCTTTGCTCGCCATGCAGTTGTTTGAGGAGGATTAATAGTCGAATGTCTTTTTCCGAAATTTCGCGTAGTAGGTCTTTTTCAGAAACGACGCGTAGTCGGAGAGAGTGGAGTGTTTGCCCTACTGAGGGTTGATAGTCGCTGGCGCGGGCATGGATTTCGAGAACGGTTCCTGGCTGGAGCGAGAGCGGCTGGAGTTGCCAAAGATATTCGAGCTGTTGCTGTTGGGGGCTTTGGGACTTGGTGCCTTGGAATAAGAGGATGCTTTGCTCGGGTTGATCTGGTCGGTCGGAACGGCTGAAGATTAGCTTGAGGTTGCGGATTGCTAGGTTGTCGCTTGCTGAAATGATTAGGGGGACGACTGCTGCGGGGGTGACTGTGAGGTTGTTTTTGGGGGCTTGGATTTTTACTTGGGGAGGGGGGTCGGGGATTAGGTTTAGGGTGAATCGTTGGGAGGGGGTTGCGCGATAAATCGCGGCGCTTCTTGTGGTGAACTTGAGGGAAAACGTGTCGCTTGCTTTGGGGCGCCATAGGTTGGGCGAAATGTGAAACTGCTTGTTTGTGGGGTCCATGGTTGCGGGGATTTTTTGGCCCCTTTCGCTGTGGAGTTCTACGCTTGCTAGGGGTTGATCGCATTCGCCTGAAAGCTGGAGGCCGCTGCGAGCTAGTACTCGGCCACTTTTTCCTAAGGGTCGACAGGGAAGACCCGTGTAGGCGGGAGGGTGGACTTTTATTTGCAGGTTTTTTATTTGAGGTGGAGCTTCCACGGATTTCAATTGCTGGGTCCCGGGCCACTGGGAATCGCTCCACGGATTGAGCAGCCGGGTGAGCCCGATGCCTAGCGACTGGGGTGCCCACCAATTTAGCAAACCGAACACGAGTAGCGCACCGGCGGCAGCCGACATCGCGCGTCGTAGCGGTCGTCGGGGCACGAATTGTTGCCAGTCGATGCCTTCGAGTTCGACGGAAGTATGAATCACGACCGCACGGCGCAGCGATTCCGATCCGGCAAATGGGTCGTTGCGTGCCTGTTGGCTAAATTCGAGCGCACTGGTCACCATGTCGTGGAGTTTTGGGTGGCGACGTTCGATTCGACGCGCAATTTCCATCGAATCGACCGGCCGGTTGAGTACCGAGATCCAGGCGTGCCGCCCGACCAGAAAGCAGGCAAAGGCAAAGGCGGCGGTGAGGAGCGTTCGCCCCAGGAAATCTCCTACGTCTAGCAAGCGGTCGCAAGCAGCTAGGCCTAGTGCCGTTGCGACGAGGATTGTGATCGCCCAACAGGCAGCAGCCACTAGGCGCCGTCGCTGGAGGCGGCGTCGGAGATGGTCGATTTGTAAGGCGAGTCTCATTGGAGCATGAATTTGTTCGTCGTGGCCGACGGAGCTAACTTGCTATTACAGCATGCCATGCCGGCGACGCAATAGCCACTCGGCGGTGAGGACGCTGACCAACAGGGCCATTGCGGCGTGGGTATTCCAGAGCGGGCGGGGCGGCAGTTGCTCGATCGTTGTTCTGCGTGGCGGGGGGAGGTCGTCGAGCAACTCCGAGACGGTTTCTAGAGTGTAAAATTTTCCGCCTGATATCTTGGCCGCCTCGATTAGCGCCGGATGGTCGGCTGCCAATCGAGACAGCTCGCGTGGCGGAGGTTTGATTTCGAAGGTGGTGCTGGCCGCTTCGTCTGGGAGCGTTGCCTTGTACTTGCCAGGTGAGAGGCCTTGGAGCACGGTTTCGAAAAAACTCCGATGGGTCGGGTGGCGGTGGAGGCGGATTTCTTGTTCGGGATTTTTGGCGCTTTGTAGTTGGACGATTGCGGCTCGGTTGTTGACGGGGCTGCGAAAGCGCAAGCGGAGTTTTATGTCTTCGCCGAGGCGATAGAGGGTGCGATCGGTGGTTAGATGGATTTCCTGTTTGGTGGCAAGGCGTCGGCGGCCCAATCGTCGGACGACTTGACCCCAGTAGCGGGCGAAGTAGCGGTCGTCGGTGCGCCATCGCCAACGCCATGTTTCATCGGTGGCATGGAACCAAACTTCGCCTCGGCCGACGTAATGACGCAGAATCATGGGTAGCCTGTTGCGCGTGGCGTGCTCGGCCAAGACTTGGGCACCGGGTTTTATTTTTTCTATCGCGAACCCCCAGGAGACGGGCGGGAAACTTTGCCAAATGGCTCGCGACTCGGCGTCGGTTTCGCCCAACTGCAAACTGGGCATTTGCCAACCGAGCGCCGTTGGTTGAATGGAGTACGGCTCGGTGCTTTGCCGGCTGGTCGTCTCGAGTTCGAAGGGAAGCAGCACTCGTAGCGGCTGCGAATCTTGAAAAGCCTGGGGCATGAATCGGGGCCCTGCAATGCAAGCGAGGCCCCCACCCTGCTCCGAAACCAACCGCAGGAGAGTCGCCCACGTTTGGCGAGGCAACAGTGCCGGGTCGATATCACCAAGCAGCACGACATCAAAAGGAAACCGTTCTTGCTGCAGGCTAGGAAACTCGGCAAGTGCGATGGGGTCGACTTCCGAAAAATCGGCGTCGGCCTCTTGCAGATGAACTCGCAGCTCGACGGCCGGGTCGCGCTCGAGCAAACTTTTGAGTGCTCGGTATTCGTAGCTCGGGCTTGCTTGGGCAAGCAGGACACGGATTTTTTCGTCGCGCACCTCGACGGTTTGACTCACGACATTGTTTTCGACGTTCGTCTCGCCTTCGAGCGGTTTTATTTCTAGCTGCAATGCCAACTGGCCGGGCGTCTCGAGGCGGGTCGCGAGTCGCACGATCTGCGAAACCTCCTCGGCGGGAAGTTGGATCGTCGACTGTGCGAGAATTTGGTCGTCTGTAGTATTGCGAAGCGTTATCAGAGCTTCTTGGTCGGCGTAACCGGTGGCACGGAGCATCGCTTCGACCTGGAGGCGATCGCCGGGGAAAACGACTTCTTCGGCCAGGAAATTGTCGATCGCCACGTCGGGTCGTTTTTGAGGATTCCCCACCGCGACGGGATAAAGGGGCACTTGCAAAGCCCGTGCGCGCTGGGCTCCTTTTTCGAGCGATTGCCCGCGCGTCGAAATGCCATCGGTGAAGAGGACGATTGCCGAGGGCGTGGGGCCGGGTAATTCTCGTAGCGCGTAGTCAATTGCATCGCCCAAACAAGTCCCGATGCTCTCTTCGCTTGTTGTAAGCGATTGCAACGTTTCAACGCGAACCGTCTGTTCGTCCAGCGCTACAAGGTCAAGATCGTAGGTGGATTGCCACGTTTTGAGGAATGATTGATTGAGGAAAGATTTTAATGCTGCGAGGCGTGATTGATCGCCGTCGACGCTTGGCTGGTCGCGGGTGGCCATGCTGGCCGAGCGGTCGACGAGCACCACCAGACGTGGGCGGCCCGTGCGAAACCACTCGATCGCCGGTTGGGCGAGCATCGCGACGACCAACGTCAGGGCTGCGAGGCGCAGGAGAGCAAGCAACGTCCGCATGGGTTTGCCTGCTGAAGAGGCTTCGCGAAAGTAGAGCGCCGCGACCCAGGCGACGACCGAGATCGTCATCAACACGCTTAGCCACAGGGGCCAATCCCAGTTCCAGCGAATTCGCCATTCGAGGCCAGTCATTGCCACCCCCTGCCTAGCCCGCACGCGAGCGTCAATTCGGCGAGCAAGCAGATTGCTGCGCCTGCCAGGAGACTGGGGGCGAACGCATAGTCGGCACGCCCTTTTGCTGAGGAACTTGCGGTGCTTGTCGTTATTCCCGTTGGCAACTCCTGCGGATTGATTGTCGAGAGATCGCTTTCGAGTGGGTCGAGATTCACTGCAAAGCGTGTGATCTCTTCGCCGGCTGCGCTGACGTGATAGATGCCGCTCGCGGTGGTCTCGGCGAGCAAAATGATCCCTTGGTCTTCGGCAGCGGGAGTCATTAACATTCGTTCGGCACCATCGGGCCTGCGCACGGTCACTTGCGTCTCGGGGCGAGATGCGTCCCAAGCGAAAGCAGCAGCTTGGCCCACCTGCAAATTTTGACTTTCCAATCGACGTCTGCTTACAAGGTGGGTTAGCAGCTCGCGCATCACCGGCAAAAAACTGGGGCTCACGGAAAAACTCGACCAAGGGTTTTTCTCGGCCGCGCGTATTGCAAGCGAAGCAGGAATCGCCATCACGGCCACGCGACCCAAACCGAGCCGGTCGACCACGAGTGCGAGATCTCCGGCATCGAATTTCAAGACGGTTTCGGTCGTTTGTCGCTCTGGCTTGATCTCCAGGCGACGGTATTTCATCACGGCCACCTTCAGCAGCCCAGCGTTTTCGTTACCACGAAAGGGCTCGACGATTGGATGCGTATAGTTCAGGGCGTCAAAACGGTATTCACCGAGGGGTACCGATTCATGCAGCGTTACGGGAAGCAATTGACTCAAGGGTTCTGTCGGGGTTTGTCCGTCTAAGAAAACCGCCAGCCCCCCCCCTGCCCTGACGAAGCGAGCCACTTGATCCGCCTCACGCTGGTTGAGGTCGGCCGCGCTGCATAGAAACAGGGCGTCGTATTTCGCCAAATCGAGCTCGCTTAATAGGCTAACGGGGGAAATTTTGGGTTGAATTGTTTGCACAATGTCGGCCGACAACTTGCCGGGTGCCAAGGCTCGCGCCACGTCGTCGGCAGCCCCCGGTTTTCCAGCAATGCAAGCGACTTGCAACCGCGGGCGGATTTCGATCACCAGCCACCGTCGGTTGTCGCTCGAAAAACTGTCGACCGCGCCTCCAATTGAAACCTGCACGGTATGCGGACCCTCGTTCTCCAGGGAGAGTCTAAAACGAACCGTCGAAGTCGCTCCGGCGGCCAAGCTTACCTGTTGCGACAGGGTCGAGCGTCCGTCGATGCTCAACTCGACTTCGATATTCTCCCATGCCCGATCGCCAAAACTTTGGAGAGTCGCCGTGAACGAGACATCTTGCCCGGGCGATAAAAGGGGCGGCTCGACCGTGAAATCGACGATTGCGATATTATCTTGCTGACCATCTCCCACGTTGACGACCGTGAGACTTGCCTTTTTGGCCAACTCGGCCCATTGCGATTGCTCCTCGGGACTCGCAAGCCAAGTGTTGCGAGCCAGATCGGAGAAAAACACCACTTCGGTCTGATCGAGAGCAGGCCGATTTTCTTTTTGCGGCTCAAGAGCTGCTTTTGCCGCTCGCAAAGCAAGCGACCAATGGGCAATCTCCTCGGTTTGGCTTAGCGAGCCGATCGCCGAAAGCGCAAGCGACGTGTCAGACGTTGGGCGGCCAAGCACATTGTCGGTCGTTTGCGCCCAGCCGACGACAGAAAAGACGTCGCCGCTTGGTCGGCTTTCGATTAGTCGGCGCGCGTGGGCTTTGGCTCGATCGAGGCATGTCGAGCCTTGGGATCGTCGGCTCATCGAATACGATTGATCGAGAATCACGACGGTATGCCGGGGGCCAACTTTACTGGAGTCCGACGCCCATCGCCCTAGCATTGGCTCAGCAATTGCCATGGCAACGAGCAGAAGAATTGCAGTGCGAAGGGCAATCAAAAGCCATTGCTGCAATTTCACTTGTCGCGACCGTTGCCCCACGGCCGTCAAAAGCAGGTCGACCGCCGCCCACGAAGTGGTGTGGCGCTGCCGACGATTCCAGCGATGGATCAACCAAGGCAAAATCGCAGCCGCCAGCCAGCCTAACATCGGCAGGCTGGCGAACTCGAAGGCAGCCAAGAGTGAAGAGGAGTAGGATGGCATTTAAGATTTAGGATTTGGGAAGAGAGGGAGGACTGCCACGGTTACCTCATTTTCTTAGCACTTGTTGAAGCACGCGGTCCATGGCTTCGTCGGTTCTGACGCGAAAGTAGTCTGCTTGTAGTGATCGGCAACCGGCTTCGATGCGTTTTAAGAACTCGGCGAGGGCCGCGAGATAGGCTTGGCGAATTGCGCGTGGCTGGACAAGGACATCGGGTAGCGCCTCGAGGCCTTCAAACCGAGTTGGGCTATCAAACTGAAAATCGGTCTCTGCTGGATCGAGCACCTGGAGCAAAACGACCTCGTGTCGTTGATATCGCAAGTGTTTTAATCCTAACAGGAGCGCATCCACATCGCCCAGGAAATCGCTGATGACTACGACTACGCCGGGCCGCTGGAAACGCGAGGAAGCTTCGTGCAGCACCTTTCCTAGATCCGACTTTTGATTGGCCTCGGCGCTGGCCATGAGATGGACCAGTTGGTGCAGCGATGCCGGATTGGCGCTTTCTCGAATCAGCTCGCGAAGCTGATCGTCGAAGGTCGCCAAGCTAACGCTGTCGCGCTGTCGCAGAACGACATAAGCCATTGCCGCGGCAAGACACTGCGCGTACTCGAGCTTCGAAAGCTGCTTGGGGTCGCTCTGGTAGAGCATGCTTTCGCTGATATCGACCAACAGATAGCAAACCAAATTGGTTTCCGCCTCGAACTGCTTGAGATAAACTTTGTCGGTTTTGCCAAATACTTTCCAATCGACGTAGCGAAGATCGTCGCCGGTGGTGTACTCGCGGTGCTCGGTGAACTCGACCGATTGGCCGCGATGCGAACTGCGATGCCTGCCCGACTGAAAACCCTCGACAATATAGCGAGCGCGCAGTTCGAGGCCTTGGAGCTTGGCTAGCGATTCGGGGTCAAGATACGAAGTGGAGATAGTCGTCATGCGTTGTTGAGGAAAGCAAAGATAAAAAAATTTGCGCAGAAGGCGCAAAGCCGTAGAGACAACCGAGAGTTTGCATGGAATTTTTGCTCTCCCACTCTCCTCTGCGTCTTTGCGTCTCTGTGTGAGACTTAATAATCGTCCGCCTCCTCTACTCAATCAACCGCTTCATGTCGCGCACCGCCTGCTCCAATCCTACCATGATCGCGCGGGCGACGATCGTGTGACCGATGTTCAACATCTGCATCTCGTCGATCGCGGCGACCGGTTTGACGTTTCGATAGGTGAGTCCGTGGCCGGCGTGAAGGGCGAGACCAGCTTGGCGGATTTGACGGCTGGCGGTTTTCAGGGCTTCGAGTTCCACATCGCCATTGCCGCCGGCCAAAGTTGCATTGGCATAGGCACCGGTGTGTAACTCGATAATATCGGCTCCCAGCGCGATGCCGGTCTCGATTTGGGTTGGATCGGGGTCGAGAAAGAGACTCACTCCGATTCCCGCCTCCTTGAGCTGATCGACGGCACGAGCCACTTTTTCGCGGCCGCCGACGACGTCGAGCCCTCCTTCGGTCGTGACTTCCTCTCGCCGCTCGGGCACGAGCATCGCCTCGCGAGGGCTAGCATTCACGGCAATCGCAAGCACCTCGTCGACGCAGGCCAGTTCAAGATTGATTGGCACGGCGGCCGTCTCGATCAGCAAACGGAGGTCACGGTCTTGGATATGCCGACGGTCCTCGCGCAGGTGAATGACGATGCCATCGGCACCGCCCAGCTCGGCGAGGGTGGCGGCCCAGACGGGGTCAGGTTCGTTTGCCCTCCGCGCTTGTCGCACGGTTGCCACATGATCGATATTTACGCCTAATTTGGGCATGATTGAGTTCTTTGGGGAGGGACGTTTCGGACCGCGTTTCGGACCGCGTGGCGGTCCGTTTATTGCGGTTTATGTTGCGTTTTTGCCACACTCGCGGCAGATGGTTTGGTAGACGAATCGGTATCTGGGGCAAGCCGGCGCCCTGGCCGATTGTAAGCTAGACTTCCTTGTAGCAGAAGCGTCTCAACACCGCTCCTCCTCCACTTTTCAATGCCTGGGCTCGATGGCTGGACTTGATATCGCAACGCGAGTCC
This sequence comes from Planctomycetota bacterium, assembly GCA_013151315.1. Classification (GTDB taxonomy): domain Bacteria; phylum Planctomycetota; class Planctomycetia; order Pirellulales; family Lacipirellulaceae; genus Bythopirellula. Next base: position 17,900 of record JAADIN010000220.1, read on the forward strand.
GTTTGCCGTTTTCCCTCGCCAATATCTTTTCACCTTGAAACCCGCCGCGTGAGGACACCGTCATGAACTGTCAGGAACTTGCCCTACAGATTCAGGAATTGCAACCCGAAGCGACGACTCAAGATGTGGCCCGGTTGTGCTTGCTTCTCTCGAACAATGCTCAGAAATTGGAAATGCTAGGGGATCGTCCGAAACTAAAAACGGCTTGGCAGGAGGTCGGCTTGAAATTGCAAGCCGCAACCGACCAACATGCGGCGATGACGCAAGAGCTCGAAGAACTGGCCAATTCGGACCCCGAGAAATTTTCCAGAGACCAAATCTGGGTTCTCATTCGAGCGATCAAGGTGCAAAGCCAAGTCTTGCAGATGTACGTCGGCCATCCACTCGCGGATGTGTGATGAGGCGTTGCGGGTTGGAAACAATAAACTCGCAACTCACTCCAACAACCAAATCGCGACGTTCATGTAGAGCACAATGCCTACGATGTCGATGATTCCGGCCACGAAAGGCGTGCTCATCAACGCCGGGTCGAGTCCCATGCGTTGGAACAGCAAAGGCAGCAGCGCGCCGAGCATCGTTCCGCAGACAACCACGAGCATCAGCGTGATGGGGATCACGAGGGCATCGCTTGGAGTGGGGGCTAGGAAACAAGCCGCGAGATAGCCAATGCTGGCCAAAAAGGCTCCCAGGAGAGCGCCAATCCATAGCTCTCGCCAAACGACCTCGACCCAATCCGATGGCATGATTTCCTTGATCGTTAGCGCGCGAATGATCAACGTGGCTGACTGGCTACCCGTATTGCCGCCGCTGGAAATCACGAGCGGCACAAACCAGACCAGCCAAGCAACATTTTGAAGTGCTTCGTGATACGATTTCAGTAACAGCGCGGTTAGCAACGCGGCTCCGAAGAGCACCAGCAACCAGCCCGCCCGCAAACGGGTGAGCCTCAACAGCCCGGTGGCCAAATAGCTTTCTTCAAGCGGAACGACGGCACCGGCCAGATAAGCATCTTCGGTCGCCTCTTCCTGCAATACGTCGATGACGTCGTCGTAGGTAATGATGCCGACCAGATGACGCTCGGCGTCGACGACCGGAATCGCCAAGAAATCAAAATCGGCAACCTTTTCGGCAACGGCTTCTTGGTCGTCGGTGGCGCTGACGGTCACGAGATCGCGTTTCATTAACTCGGCGAGCAAAGTTTCCGGTTTTCCGAGTTGGGTCACCAGTTGTCGAGTCGAGACCAAGCCGCGAAGGTGATTGTCGTCGTCGACAATATAGATGTAGTAGATAGTTTCCAGGTCTTGTGCCTGTCGGCCAATCTCTTCGAGTGCCGCGCGCACGGTCAGAGTTTCGGGCAGTTTGGCAACCTCGGTGGTCATCACCGCGCCTGCCGTACCTTCGGGATAGGCGCGAAGTCGCAAGATATCGCGTCGTTCTTCCGTAGGAATAAGCGACAGCACCGTCTCGACAACGATCGGGTCGGTATGGTGAAGCAAGTCAACCCGATCGTCGGGCGGCATGTCCGCGATCAGGGGGGCGAGCTCGGTCGGGTTGGCGGATTCAAGAATACCGACTTGAATTTCTTCGTCGAGGAAGCCAAAAATCGCCACTCGGGTTGCGCTGTCGGCCGCTAGAAGTACTGCCCAAGCTTCGAGCGGGACCAGTCCTTCCATGAATTCTGCCGTTCGGCCTGCATGCAAAGCGATGCAAAACTCGCGCAAGCCGGCTCCATCTTCGGCGGCCAACATCTCGCGTAATTCAGGTAAATAAAGGGTATTGATCATGGGCTGGAGGCTAGAGGCCGGAGGATGTAGACTGGAAGATATTGGGTCCGTAGCAGCACCGATTTCCCTACAGCCTACCGCCTCCAGCCTTCAGCCTCCAGAACCCCGTTTTGCATAATGCATACCCCAACCTGCTGTCGCCCGATCTGGAGGCTTGCCAGAAGAAGATCGAGTACCAGTTCCACGATGTCGATTTACTTCACTCGGCTCTGAGGCATGCTTCCGGCGTTTCGCAGCGTCTTTCCTCGAACGAGCGAATGGAATTCCTGGGAGATGCGGTTCTTGGGATGGTGGTCTGCGAACGTCTCTACCAGCAGTATCCTGAATATCTCGAAGGCGAGATGACCAAGATCAAGTCGGTCGTCGTGAGCGGAGAAACCTGTGCTCGCATCTGTGAAAAGATTGGCCTGCAGGAGTATTTGGTGCTCGGCAAGGGAATGGCTGCAGATCCGCAGATTCCTCGATCCGTCATTGCGGCGGTGCTAGAATCGCTGATCGCTGCGATTTTTCTGGATAGCGGAATGGAATCGGCTCGCCAGTTCATCCTCCGACATATGGATACCGAGATCGAGCAAGCAGCCTCGGGAGAAAGTGGCAGCAACTACAAGTCTCAGCTTCAACAGTTTGCGCAACGAGAGTACGGAGTGACCCCAGGGTATCAGCTTCTCGATGAAAAGGGCCCCGACCACAGCAAATGCTTTAAGATCGCTGCCCTGGTTGCCCAGCGGCGATTTGCACCTGCCTGGGGAATGAGTAAGAAAGAATCGGAGCAACGAGCCGCCCACAACGCGATCAGCGAGATCAACGGCGAGCCCCCCCCCTATCCTTCTGATGAGCCGATGGCCCCTGACTTGTAAGATTGCTTGGCTCTCGCTTTCATGATGAAAACTCTATCCAATTTCTTCGCGGCATGCGTCAATCCGAGCACGACCTGGGTCTTTGCTGCAATAGGCGTGGGAATGTTTCTCGGCATTTGGGCAGCGCCTCCCTCGGTTGCGTTTTTGCTGACTGACGAGAATGGGGTCGTCGAAACGGCGACGATGGCCCTCTTTGCGGGAGCGAGCCTTCTCTGCGCGTACTATGTCTTTTTTACAGGGGCCTTTCAAACGAAGCCTTCACTTCGCTACTACTTCTTGCTGTGGGCCGTCCTCTGTTTTGTCTTCTGCGGCGAAGAGATTAGCTGGGGCCAACACTGGCTCGGGTTCGGGACTCCCGAGCTGCTCTCCAGCAACGTCCAAGGCGAGGCAAACCTTCATAATCTCCCCTGGCTCACGCCGCGGGTTGTCGATGGCCTGAGCGATTTTATTACGAGTCAGGGTGCGTTCTATGTTGGATTCTTTGTTTACTTTTTGTTACTCCCGCTCGCTTCCCGATGGCAACCAATCGGCGTTCTCCTGGAGCGTCTCAAGTTCCCAACACTCCGAAGCGGATTGCTGATGGCGATTTGGTTGCCTATCGCACTCTCCTTCCTTCTGGCTTTAGTCACCCAAGTTGGACCAACGCGCGATGCATTGACGGAACTACGAGAGTTTTACTTTGCATTTTCGATCTTTCTGTACGCAATGGTTCTCACCACGTTGCGAGCCGAGTGCCCCGAATCTCAAGCTGGGTAAAAGTGGGGAAGGTTGGCTCTTCCCGCCTTTAGCCCAGGAGGATTGCAGGACGATTGCAAAGTGTGAGTGTGAGCCGCACGGCGCTAGCCGCGGGCCAGCAGCTGGATAACGCTTTGCCTCTGCTACCCGACGCTAGCGCGTTGCGGCTCACATTAATCAAATTCTCGACTTGAAGACGTACTCGCATGACTTTGCAGTTCTCCTGAGGAGGATAGGGGGCTTCTAGCAGCGAATTGCTTTGCGACGTACAATGCCGGTTTGCGACCCTCAGCCCCGACCCCGCCAGCATGTTTGACCAACAACTAGTCAAGGGTTTACGGTGCCCTCAAAACCAATCGCCGGTGACTCTTGCCCCAGGCAAGCTCGTTGAGCGGATCAATCGAGGGATCGCAGCGGGCCAAGTCCTGAACCTTGGCGGACATCGACTCGATCAACCCCTCGATGCAGGTTTGGTCCGAGAAGCGGGCGACATGCTCTACCCCGTGATTGATGCAATTCCCGTGATGTTGCCAGACGAAGCGGTGGAATTATCCCAAGTGTCCGACGATTGGTAGTAGAGGAGAAACCAATGGCAAAAACCCTATTTCAAAAGATCATAGATCGTGAAATTCCCGCCGAGATTGTCTATGAAGACGAACGGTGCTTAGCATTCCACGATGTCCAGCCGCAAGCGCCGACTCATGTGCTACTGATTCCCAAGAAGCCGATTGAGTCGATCGATCGCATTGCCGAGGAAGATGCCGACCTCCTGGGGCACCTGTGGCTCACCATTGGCAAGCTGGCAAGCGAGCTTCAGCTCGCGGGAGGGTATCGAGTGGTCATCAATTGTGGTGACGATGGCGGACAGACAGTCGACCATCTTCATTTTCATATACTAGGAGGCCGAGCCATGACTTGGCCGCCAGGGTAAAGGGATACTTTGGCAAGGAATCTTCGTAACCGTTCACAGGAAAGAAATGGAACCACGGAGACACCGAGAACACGGAGTTTTTTCATCAGAGTTTCCATCAGAGAGAAAGAGCCACCTGGAGGTCTTTTCAAATTGAAAGAGATCGAAATGGTTTTTTCTCTGTGTTCTCCGTGGTGAATATTACTTCAGACGGCTGAACGGTTACCTAAGGTCTTATTGACGGTTCTGCGATCAAGAAACATGACGGGCCTTCCGTCGTTTACAAGATCAGCTTTTCTCGATCCCAGCGAACGAAGCCCTCGATTGCTTCGTACTCGGCCAGGCCGAGCTCGTCGTAGAGCTGGGCGGTCTCGCGATTACGATCTTCGGCCCGTTTCCAGAATTCGCGTGCGTCAGAACCTGGGAACAATGCTCGATCTTTCTGCGATTCATGCTTGAAAATCGCGATCCGCTTTCGATCGACTTCGTCGGGGCTTAGCGGAACGGCCATCTCAATTTCTTCGGGCCCCCATTCTTGCCACGCTCCGCGGTAGAGCCAGACCTCGCTGTCTTTGTGCCAATCGCTTTTTTCACAACGGTCGACCGCCTGGAGCACCGCGTTAAGACACGTGCGATGCGTGCCATGAGGATCGGACAAATCGCCGGCGGCGTAAATCTGATGAGGACGAATTTCGTTTAGCAGGTCGACCGTGATCTGAATGTCCTCTTCCGAGATGGGCTTTTTTTTGACTCGGCCCGTCTCGTAGAATGGCATGTCCATGAAGTGAAGGTTTTTCTTTGGTACGCCGCAGCATCGGCAGCCCGCCCGGGCCTCCCCACGGCGGATGAGGCTTTTGATGGTTTGGACTTCATGACTATCGATTTCTCCGGCTTGCTTGTCCTCCAAGTATTTCTCGACATGTGCCTCCAGCTCTGCGGTTTGCTGTGGGGAGACATCAAAATGTTGGTTGAACTCGGAGACAAACTCGGAGAAGCGAATCACGTCGTCGTCGAAGACGGCAATATTCCCCGAGGTTTGATAAGCGACATGCACCTCGTGACCTTGCTCGACGAGGCGGATGAGCGTACCTCCCATCGAAATGACGTCGTCATCGGGATGGGGCGAGAAAATGACAATCCGCTTGGGGAAAATATCGCCATGGGCCTGGGGTCGATCGCCCGGCTGACGGGCATGGGCCGGTTTTCCTCCAGGCCAACCGACAATCGTGCCTTGCAAATGGCGAAACACCGAGAGATTGATGTCGTACGCGGGCCCGCGATCGGCCAACAAATCTTGCAACCCTTCTTCGTTGTAATCGGCGTCGGTCAATTTTAGTATCGACTTTTTAACGCAGCGAGCGAGCCAGATGAGCTTTGCGGACTTTTTCTTCATTCCAGGTCACGGGCCCCAATAGCCAGGGCGACTCGACTCGGGTGAGGTTGGCCGACGCCGCTTGGTCGAGGATCACCTCGGCGTTGGGATGCTCTTGCAAGAAACTGGCTGCGATATTTGAGTTGATTTCGCCTTCGACGGCCTCCCTGATGATCGGTGCCTTGTGTTCACCAAAAGCCATCATGATGATTTTGCGAGCATCGAGAATCGTGCCTACGCCCATCGTGATGGCCCGGCGAGGCACGTGCTCTTGGCCGAAGAAATCGCTTGCCGCATCGACGCGGGTCATGCGGTCGAGTGTGATGAGGCGAGTCCGACTCGCTTTGGCCGACCCGGGTTCGTTGAAACCAACATGTCCCGTGCGTCCGACGCCCAGCAACTGGATGTCGATGCCACCCGCTTTCTCGATTTCCGCTTCATACCACTTGCAGTAGTCGGCGACTTGTTCGATCGGCAACGTGCCGTCGGGTACTAAAGCATTTTCCTTGGGGATGTCGATCAGATCGAAAAGATTTTCCCGCATAAACCGTCGGTAGCTCTGCAACTCGTGCGGCTGCAGCGGGAAATACTCGTCGAGATTGAACGTGAACACGTTGGCAAAGGAGAGTTTTTCGTCTTGGTGCATCCGCACCAGTTCGTTGTAGACGCCAACCGGGGTGCTTCCGGTCGCGAGTCCTAGAACGCATGATTTGCCAGCGACGGCTCGCTCTCGAATGCAGTCGGCAATTTGTTGTGCCACCGCACGGCAGGCATCGTTGGCATGGGGGTAAACCTGGACGGGGATTTTTTCCCTTTGCGACACCGAGGCTGCCTCGAGAGACGAAAAAGGCATGGGGCCATCTGGAGACGACGAAGACGGTTTGGGGTGGAGTTGGTTCATTTTGATTCTGTGGCTATTCGCAGGGTAGTTGTTAGGACCGAGGGAATTTGTCAATCGTTATTTCTCAATGGTCATTGAAAAAGCTGCAGGTGTGGGCCTTCAGCGACGTGGCCGTCGGCGCTAACCGACTTTTACACTACGGCCTCGGACGAGGCTTTGGGTTTGCTTGTGACACAACAAAATCGCATCTCGGGCAAGGTCGGAGTTTAATATCTCGCTCTCACGGTTTTGGCGCACACAACTGACGACCTCCTTGATTTCTGATGCAAAGGAATCCATCGGGTCGCCACCGCCCAATTTTACTGTTTTTGCTTTTCCCTTGTTGTCGAAGAGGGTCGGAGGGCACAGGTACTTGGCTTCTTTGCCAACGACCGCAAACTCGAACGCGAGGGTCGCTTTTTCTAGTTGGATCTCAAAACCGTGGGTGAAGGGGCGGCCTTGTTGGGCAATCGTACCGCTGGTGGCGTTTACTGCGTATTTGGGTTTGTTATTTTTTGATTGGTTATAGCAAAATTGGGTGTTCCAGTACTCGGCCAACTCGCCACGCTGCCGGCCGTTGGTGGTGACGGCCGTGGGCATTCCGAACAGGAGCCGAATAAAATGGGCGTCGTGGATATGCAGGTCGAGCATCGGCCCGCCGGTATGCTTTTCTTTCCAGAAGTTGGGGAGCCAAGCAGGGTCGG
>JAADIN010000045.1 GCA_013151315.1 Planctomycetota bacterium
AATCGGTTCCAGACGGCATGAGAAACCGCGTGATCGTCAATTTTTCTCTAAAAAGCCTTCATTATCTCTTACGGAATGTTTGAATGAGACGCACAGGCAGATTAGAATGGAGCTACGTAATAACCCAAATGGCGTACCTCCCGAGGCCTAGCAAGACCGGGAGATCGAAGTACGGTTTTGTTTTGCATTTTTGTTTTTCATTGAATGGCTGGGCCGCCAGTGATTAGGTAACAGTTAGCTTCCTCCTCCGCTCGGAACAGCGGTAAGGAAGCTGTAGGCACAATCTTTTGGGCGAGTGTTGGCGCACTTGCCTAGGAGCTGAGAAATGGCATCTACTGATATATATTCGCTGGCTTCAGCGGCTTCTTTGCCGCCTGAAGACCCGGCAAGCGTGATTGTTGGGGAAGATCCGTCTATTAATCGGATCGCCCACCATACGGGTCGCGCTGCTCAAGTTGAGTGTACCGTTCTTATCACCGGAGAAACGGGTACCGGTAAGGAAGTTTGGGCGCGCCTGTTGCACCAAATGGGTCCTCGCCGGGACAAGCCCTTTGTGCCAGTGAACTGCGCTGCTCTGACGGCGACGTTGGCAGAAAGCCAGCTCTTTGGGCACGAACGGGGCGCGTTTACCGGCGCAGCAGGCGAAAGCCTTGGCGTTTTTCGCGCGGCCCAGGGTGGCATTGTCTTTCTGGACGAAATTGGCGACATGCCGCTCGAGTTGCAGCCGAAGTTGCTTCGTGTCCTGCAAGAAGGCGAAGTCACGCCCGTCGGAGCCGCTCGCCCGGTCCATGTGGATGTCCAAATTTGTGCAGCCACGAATCGCGATTTACTGCGAGACGCCGAGGAAGGCCGCTTTCGCGAAGATCTCTATTATCGACTCAACTTGATCGAGTTGAGCATGCCGTCGCTACGAGAGCGGGTTCAGGATATCCCGAAGTTCATCGAATTTTTCTCCCGGAAGTATGCAGCTCGTTACGACCAACCTCTTTGGGAACCGGACGCCGAGACGCTGAATCGTTTTTGCGAATACCGTTGGCCAGGCAATGTTCGTCAATTGAGTCACGTGATCGAGCAGAGCTACGTCTTGGAATGCGAACCCACATTGCCTGGAGCATCGGTTGGCAGCGAGAGATCCGTCTCCTTGCCGTTTACCAATCTGGGGAAGCTTCGCCGTGCGGCTGTCGAGCAAGCTTTGCAAGCAACCGGCGGCCATAAAGGCCGAGCGTCTGAGTTATTGGGAGTTCACCCGAATACGCTTACTCGACTGCTATCCCAAATTTCGGACGACGCGACCAAGCTTTAGACGAACGGCCGGAATAAAAGGCCGATTGCAAAGTGTGAGCCGCACGGCGCTAGCCGCGGGCCAGTAGCTGGGTAACACTTTCCTTCGCTACCCGACGCTTCGCTACCCGACGCTAGCGCGTTGCGGCTCACATTAATAGCCCAACTGCTGGACTTGAAGACGTACTCGCATGACTTTGCAATTCCCCTAAACAGGGGAACCAAATCCTTGGCAAACGTGAGCCCGATAGCTACATTGCGAGTATTCATTTCGTTGTTCTCGTTATTGAGCCGTTTCGATTGTCATTCGCTCGGAACGGCTTTTTCTTTTTCTCGTTATAGCCACTCGCCGCTAGCGGCTAAATTTGCCAACTGCGGGACAATCGCTCTCATCGCGCGGGCACGATGGCTGATCGCTGTTTTTACGCTTGGCCCCAGTTCTCCAAAAGTACGGTGGTACTCGATGATCTCAAACAGAGGGTCGTAGCCAAAACCGTTCGTGCCGGCTTCTTCCAAGCGAATCATGCCACGACATATCCCCGAGCTCTCGGCACGGAGTGTCCCGCGAGGATCCGCCACCGCGACATGGCAGTAATAGTTGGCCGTGCGTTTCTCCCACGGTACGCCATTCAACTCGGCCAGCAGCTTCGCATTGTTATCCACATTACTTGCGGTTTCGCCGGCAAACCGAGCCGAGTAAATCCCCGGTTTTCCGTTTAGCGCGTCGACTTCAATTCCGCTATCATCCGCCAACACCCAGCAACCAAGATGCCCCGCCTGCTCGCAAGCCTTCGCTTGGGCATTCGCTGCAAACGTCTCGCCATCTTCGACGACCTCAATGGAGTTAGAAAAATCCTGAAGCGTTTGGATTTGAAACCCATGCGGACGCAGCAACTCGGCTCGCGCCCCTTGGCAAGATTGTTCGTTCCGATCACAAGACTAAAGGCGGGCTGAGTCATTTGCGAGCGTAAACCGAGCTGATGGATTGTCGCGGAACTCGCACCGGCTGCGGGTGAATATCCATCGGGATTCCCACAAACCGCTTGGGATGAAAACCCTCGGCCACCTGGCCCATGTTGTTCTGAAACATATTCATGAACTGCTGTTTACGGCGCTGTTCTAGCATTTGATCCTGCGGTGCGGGACGATTGAAAGCGTTCTCTGGCGAAGTCGCCCCAAAAGTGTTGTAAATAATCTGCGCATCGCGGCTCTTCAAAACCACGCGACCATCGGCAAAGGTCTCGCCTTGGTCAAACGAGCCAATCGCGACGTAGCTTTCATACCGATCGTGGAACTCGTAAGCCTCCCAACCTTTCTCTCGCAGCGCAACGGTCAGCAAATGAGCATTTTCTCCTGCGACCACTAACGGATCGCTTTTGGTCGCTTTTCGCGTTCGGGTACTCGAAAGTTCCTCGTCGGTCGCCTTGAGCGACGTGCGTCCCTTGAAGGTAGCGACGCGCATCGAATACTTTCCTGGACACTTCATCAGCGAGTATTCGAGACCTTTATTCAACTTTGCGATCACAGGTTCGATGCCTTGCGGTACAAAATATTCTTTGGGCAGCAACGGGTTTCGTGTCAGAAAAGCATGCCCCATCGGACCCTTACGACCAGAATCCCCCTCTTTTTTTCGTAGAAAATTGTGGAACTTTCGTACCGTGGCCAAACTTTGGGAGGTCGGACCGCCGTCGTCCGTAGACAACGTCGAGGGCGTAAGCTGCTTGATCCGCCGCAGCACCTTTCGAGCATTCGCATCGTCGATCGAGGGAAACTCGCCAACGAGAACTGCGTGTTCTCGAACCTCGTTACCGCGCTGATAGCGACGACGAATGCGCGAGCCATAGTGATCGACGCCGCGCCCCAGATTCGTTTCATCCAACTGAAAAGTCATACCGTAGTAGAAGGCGGGAATTCCATACTCTTGTCGTAGCTCAAGAATCAAATCACGGGCCTGTCCCTTGGCTTCAGAGCCCGAGAAGGAAGCCGCCAAGATCAGCCAGGGTCCATGCTGCTTCGACAGGACATATTCCGCATCGGGATCTGCCGCGACTTGCTTGCGGGGAACAAGCCTCTGCCACAACGGTTCAGCAGCATGGGCCTGCGTCTCCCAAGCGACGATCAAACCGAGAGTAATCTGCAAAAGCAATAAGAGGCGCATAGAGCGAGTCTTCTCCTCGGCCCGCCGGCCAAGCTATCTGTTTTGAGAGGAATTGGAGGCAGAAAACTAGCAAATGGCCCCTTTTGGAGATAGACTGAAAAAAGCAGCAGCAGTCGAGGGAATGCGATGCTAGCACCTCAAAACCTAGCGCCTCAAAACACGGATGGCAGAGAGGTCTATCCTAACCATCAGGATCATCAAGCAACTCTTGGAGTCGTCGCCGAATTTCCAAAGGGAAAAGCTCGAGCCAGGTTTCGTTGATCAGCCCAATAGAAATCATATCAAGAATGTGAACTTGGTCTTTGCGGCGGAAAGAATTCAGTTTCATCCTGACCAGTGTTTCCAAATTTACCGTGCGAAAGTCGTCGGCGATTACGTTTGGTTCGACATCCGGATTGGGGTCGTGGTCGTCTGATCGAACCATTTGCCCACTGAGGACCATATGGATCGCATCCCGGGCTGACGCCTCGGGCTGTTCGACAAACATGTCGAGACCTGCCGTTTGCCGGTAGTACAAACCCGCATTGGTCATCGCTTCGATGACCAATGGCAGGTCGTCAGGGCGAATGAGGATATTAACATCCCGGGTAGTACGAACGGCCCCTTCGTCGACTTGGGCAACCCAAGCCCGAACCGCATGTCCTCCTACCACGGCATAGGGAATCTTCGCCTCTTCAAGAATGCGCACCGTTTTTCGAAGTCGCTCGTTGACACGTTCCACGGCCCTCTCCATTCTTGCCCAAAGAGCATCGCCAGTGTATCTAAATTCTATCATGGGCGTTACCAGAAAATTATCCGTAACCGTTCACGAGGAAAAAAGAAAAAGAACCACGGAGGCACGCTTGCCTAATCGGCCGTATCCCCAATGCGATCCTTGCCGACCCATTTCCGCAGTGCTTGGGGAATAAGAATCGTTCCATCGGGCTGCTGATAGTTTTCGAGAATCGCAATCAAAACCCGGCTCATGGCCAGCGCGGTCCCGTTGAGCGTGTGGGCAAAACGAGTGCCCTTTTCGCCTTTGACTTTGTAGCGAATATTGAGCCGGCGTGCTTGGTAATCGGTGCAATTGCTGGCACTGGTGACTTCGCCAAACTCGCCACTTTCGCCACGGCCGGGCATCCACGCTTCCAGGTCAAACTTTCGATAAGCCGGCCCGCCCAAATCGCCGGTCGCGGTATCGATCACCCGATAGGGAATGCCGAGCCCGTCAAAAATTTGGCACTCCAAATCACAGAAATAGTTGTGCATCGCTTCACTCTGATCGGGCAAGGTGAAGGCAAACATCTCGATCTTGGTAAATTGATGCACCCGGTAGAGCCCCCGCGAAGCGCGGCCTGCGGCCCCCGCCTCGGTGCGAAAACAATGGCTGATGCCGCACAGTTTCAGCGGCATCTGCTCGGCTTCGATCGTCTGCCCCGAATAGAGTCCGCCCAGCGTAATCTCGGCCGTCGCGACCAAGTTCAGGTCTTGATTCTCAATGCTATAGATTTGAGTTTCTGGGCCACGAGGAATGAACCCGATGCCTTGCAAGATTTCACTCCGGGCCACGTCCGGCGTAATGGTCGGCGTGAATCCCTCGCCCACCAGCAGTTCTATGGCATATTGCTGCAGTGCCAGCTCCAGAAGAACTGCCTCGTTCTTCAAAAAATAAAACCCGTTGCCGGCGACCCGGGCGCCTCCCTCAAAATCAATGAGGTCGTGCTGCTGAGCCAGTTCGACATGATCTTGCACGGGGAAACCCATTGGCTTGATCTCGGTCGCCCCGCGGCGAAGCTCGTTACTGCAATCCTCGCCCCCGATGGGTACCTCGGGATGTGTCAGGTTCGGCATGCTACGATAGATGGCCCCCGCCTCGGCGGCGATCCGATCGAGCTCGTTTTGCTTGGCGTCTTTTTCTTCGCGAAGCCGTCGGCCTTCGTTTTTTCGCTCTTCACGCTCAGCGTCATCTTTGGACTTGCCGATCGATTTGCTTACCAAATTGGCCTGCCGAGAGAGCTCTTCGGTGCTCTGAAGCAATTGCCGATATTCGGTTTCGAGAGCAACATACCGGTCGAGGTCGACCTGCACTCCCCGATCGGTACAGTTCTTTTGGACCAAAGCGGCGTTTTCGAGAATGAATTTTTTATCGAGCATTGTTTTATTATCGCTTGTGGTTGTTTACCTTAACTGAAAATAAGTAAAAAATTTCACCACAGAGGTCGCAGAGAGCGCAGAGGAAAGGACTGTTTTTTAGGTTTTCGTCTTCTCTGTGTTCTCCGTGTCTCTGTGGTGAAATGTTTTGTTTTCATTTTGAATTATTTATGCTACTGGACGGTCGCAAGGCGTTCCCACAGTGCGGCGCTGGCAGCGATTCCGTGGTGGAAATCGGCGAGCGAAAATTTTTCGTTCGGACTGTGCAAGTTGTCGTCGTTTTGTCCCCAACCCAAAAGCAAGACTTCGGCACGCAACACTTCAGCGAAGGTGCTGACGATCGGGATGGACCCTCCCTCGCGAATGAAGACGGGCCGATGGCCAAAACCTTGTTCGATGGCATCTGCCGCCGCTTGCATGGTCTCGCTGCCGAAGGGAAAAACAATCCCGGGGGCCCGATGCGACTCGACAAGCTCCATCTTGATTCCCGGTGGAAGTAGTCTATCGAGCATCGCCCGTAGGTTGGTTGTGATTTTTTCGGGATCTTGCCCTGGGACGAGGCGGAAGCTGAACTTGGCGGCCGCCTTGCCGGGGAGAACCGTCTTTTCGCCTTCGCCTTGGTAGCCGCCCCAGATTCCGTTGACATCGAGCGAGGGGCGACCCCAGCGGCGCTCCAAAGTGCTAAAACCCTCTTCGCCAGTGAGGGCCTCGACTTCCAAATCTTTTCGGAACGCAACTTCGTCGAATGGCAACGATCGGAACTCAGCCCGTTCCGCTTCGGTCAGCGGGATCACCTCATCATAAAAACCGGGCACTTGAATGCGACCTTTGTCGTCGATGAGCGCCGCCAATATCTTGCTGAGCGCGTTGGCCGGATTGGTGACCGCTCCGCCAAAAACGCCCGAATGCAAATCGCGGTTAGGGCCCGTCAGGCGAATTTCGTAATACGCAATGCCTCGCAGGCCATAAGTAATTGCGGGCACGCCGCGAGCGAATTGGCTCGTGTCGCTCACGACGACACAATCGCAAGCCAGTTTTTCGGCATTTTCTTTAAGGAAGCCTTCCAGATGCTCGCTGCCAACTTCCTCTTCGCCTTCGATCAAAAATTTGATTTGAAGCGGCAACCGCTTTTCGGTCGCCAGCCAAGCTTGTACGCTTTTTACGTGCGTGAGCATCTGGCCTTTGTCGTCGGTCGCCCCGCGGGCATACATGTTGCCATCGCGAACCGTCGGTTCAAACGGCGGACTGATCCAAAGGTCGAGCGGATCGGGGGGCTGCACATCGTAGTGACCATAGACGAGCGCGACCGGAGCCCCGGGGACCGGCGGCGACTCGGCATAGACGATCGGGTGTCCTGCCGTTTCGATCAGCTCAACCTGGAGACCCAAATCGCCAAAATGGCCTACAAGCCAATCGGCGGCCCGGCGGATGTCGCCCTGAAATTTCGAATCGGCACTAATGCTAGGAATCCGCAGCAGCTCGGCCAAGTCGGCCTCAAACTGCTCTCGTTGCTGCTCTGCAAAGCCGAGGACTTTATCAAGAATAGGAGAGGTCACGGCAATCTAGTGGGACGGGAAAGGTGGGTAAATCGGGGCGTTCAATATAATGTCGAAATCAGGTAGAGTAAATGCGGAATCTACAACGCCAGGGGATTGCAATCCCCTGGCTTTCTCAACTCCGATGCCCCTCCAATGAAACTCAAAACCGTAACTCTCGGCTGCAAGGTCAACCAATACGAAACCGAGTACCTTCGTGAAGGCCTGCTCGGCATTGGCTACGAGGACGCTTCGGAGCAATCGCCTGCGGACCTTTGTATTATCAACACCTGCACCGTGACCTCGGAAGGCGATTCGAAAAGCCGACAGATCATTCGCCGCATGGCACGCGAAAATCCGGCCAGCAAAATTGTCGTCATGGGCTGCTATGCCACCCGGGCTCCCGAAGAAGTGGCCTCGCTGCCTAACGTGACCGAAGTCCTCACCGATAAACGAGAATTGCCCGACCTCTTAGGTCGATTTGGGGTAACCGACGTGCCGACTGGAATTTCTGGGTTCGGGCGCCGCCACCGTGCGTACGTAAAAGTTCAAGATGGCTGCATGTTGCGGTGCAGTTTTTGCATTATCCCTCATGTGCGACCGCAACTCACCAGTCGACCTATGCAGCACATTCTTGAAGAGGTGCGGCGGTTGGTCGACAACGGCTACCGTGAAGTCGTACTCACCGGAATTCACCTCGGACATTACGGCGTCGATGGGAATCGCAACTTGCCGAAAGACCAGTGGACACGTCTGTCGCACTTGGTGCGAGCCATTGCCGACCTACCGGGCGATTTTCGCGTGCGACTTTCCAGCATCGAAGCGACCGAGGTCACTCGCGATTTGATCGCCACGATGCAGGACTATGGCGACAAGGTCTGCCCGCACATGCACATCTCGATGCAAAGCGGCAGCGACAGTGTACTACGACGGATGCGCCGCCGCTGGGGCAGTCGTCGGTTTATCGACCGCTGTGGGATGCTCAAAGAAAAACTCGACCAGCCGGCCATCACGACTGACATTATCGTCGGCTTCCCCGGCGAGACCGACACCGAGTTTGCCGAAACCTGCGATGTCGCCCGTCAGGTTGGTTTTTCTAAAATCCACATCTTTCCGTTTAGTGCTCGTCGGGGCACACCTGCTGCCGACATGGCGGGGCAACTTCCCAAAAAAGTAAAACAGCAGCGCCGGCGAGAGCTGGCGAAACTCGAGACCGAGCTACGGGATGAGTATTTTTCGAGTCTGCTAGGTAAGCGGCTGCGGGTCCTTGTGGAGTCGCCGATGAAGGATCGCCCGGGTTATTCGGTTGGCACTTCTTGCCGTTATGCGCCGGTTGAAGTGCCGAAGGACTTGGCAGCATGTGGCGAGTTTGTGGACGTGGTGGCTGGCAAAGTCCAAGATGGACACATCCAGCGGCGGTAAGCCGGTACTTGGAAACGCCCAACGGCCAAGCATGGGTAAGGTCCTAGGGAATGTCTCGGCTGGTCCAGCATCTGTCAAAATTTTATAGCTGGTGTCGATTTATTTTCGCCCGTCCCCCTAATCGTCTTGGCTGGTTAGGTCGATTCTTGAGTTAGACGTTGCTGTTTCTGCGTTCCCTCTGTGCAAGAATCCCGTACGGAAATCCCGTGCGGAAATCGAGATTGAGAGACAATCCCATGAACCGAGTGACCTTTCTTTCGATAAGCCTCTGCTTCCTCCTCTTCCTTGGTTTCACCAACCACGAGGTGCAGCAACTACGAGCAGAACTCAAAAATGCTCGAAATGCTACGGACGTCGCCCGGCAAGAGGCTCGCTCTGCCAGGGAAATTGCCGAGCAAACAAGCAAAGCTGCTCTGCAGCAGTTGGCCGAGGCCCATGTGCTACGCAATCAAGCCGCAGAAATTAGTCAACTAGCCGCGGCGGAGAGTGCCGCTTCGCAGATCGCTCTGGCCAGCGCCCAAAGAGAGCACCAGGAAGCCTTGGCCACTTGTGCCGAAGCGAAGAGCGCGGGAGAAAAAGCTTCTCGTTTGCTGTTCAAAGCAGTTCGTGCCCGACAGCTTGTCGCCCAAGAAAGGCAAGCTGCTCAGCTCGCCCAAGTAGCTGCTGACGAGTATTACGAAGCCGCCGCAGCCTTGATGGCAAAAGGCCAAAAATTCCGCAGCGAAAACAAGGCCGATCGGGAAGCGCTCGAGCAAGATTTAGCAGCAGCGGAGCATCTCCTCGCAGAAGCCGCTCGTGCAAAGATCGCGGCTGCGAACTCGAAAGCCATCTCCGCGGAAGTCCATCGGACGGCTGCCACGGCTCGAGCAGATCGCAAAGCTGCGGAAAACGCCCTGGCTAAAGCAGAGAAACTCTTCGCCTCGGCCAAAGCAGAAAAAGAAGCGGCCGTAGCAGAGCAGGGTGCGGCTCTGGCGGCACTCGACTCGGCACAGCTCGAAAAAGAAGCGGCCCAAGATTCGCTAAACGCCGCTCAGGTTGCCAAGCAGCTCGTGGTTGAAGAAATGGCCCTGGTTGAATTGCGACGAGGCGAGATGCGACTTGCCAAGGAAAGCGTCGAGCGGGAAAAAATCGCTGCCCAGCAGGCTCTTCTCGCGGCTGAAAAAGGGAAAGTCGAAGCAAGACTGGCCCGGGCCGAAGCGGTCCATCAGCAATTGCTCCTTGCCGAACGGCTCGAGGTTCTAGAATCGACCAAAGAAGCTGCCCGCATGGGCCAGCATAGGGCTCAGTTGGCCCGTGCTACCGCGACCGCCGAAAGGGCCGCCGCCGAGTCCTCTCGTGCCGCCGCCGAGCAAGCTAAAAAGGAGGCCTTCGTCAAGCAAGAGTTCATTCGCAACATGATGGTACAACTTCGCGCCGAGCATTACGAAGCCACGCTTGATAAAGACACCGACACCGCTCGATCACTCGAAGGCCCAACGCGCTGAAAATCCGACGCGTTGAGAACGACAACTACGATCGCGACTGCAACTTTGAGGAACTCCCCGTGCTCTTAATCAAAATGACGATTCTTTCGGGCGCGCTGGTCGCAGCGCTCATGTGCATGTTCCCGCCCTACACGGGGGAAGCCATTTCTCCGAGGAAAACCCTCGCCCTTCCTGCCGGCTATTACTATGTGCTTGATCCGCCGAAAGGCGATCGGTTCAATTCGGGACGCAGCGCGTTTGTCATTTCCTACGAGTTGAATTCCAAGCAACTCTACGGGCAATTGTTTCTCGTAGGACTGTTCACGGCCGTGATTGCTTTTTCGCTACGTGCAAGAGACGCCAGTAAAAATGCCGGACCATGACCCCGCCACGCATAAAAATCTCCGAAAATTGATGGTTGGCAAGGTGTTCGCACCTCGCCGCGCGAAAGGCGAATGGCGGCTGCGAACGGTGGGCTACCCCTCGTCGCTACGCAAATTTGCCAGAACCGTGTAGTCTTCCAGAGTCGACGTGTCGCCGACGGTCTCTTTGCCGGCGGCGATGTCTTTAAGCAGGCGTCGCATAATTTTTCCGCTGCGGGTCTTGGGAAGCGAGGCGGTAAATCGGATGTCGTCGGGCTGAGCCAGGGCTCCGATCTCTTTGCGGACGTGTTGCTTGAGGGCCTGACGGAGTTCTTCGCTTGGCTCGGCCCCGGTGACGGTTACAAAAACGGCAATCGCTTCGCCCTTCAGTTCGTGGGGACGGCCTACCGCGGCCGACTCGGCGACGTTGGGATGGGAAACGAGTGCGCTTTCAATTTCGATGGTGCTCAGCCGATGGCCTGAGACGTTGAGCACATCGTCGATGCGGCCCATGATCCAGTAGTAGCCATCCTCGTCGCAACGGGCGTTGTCGCCAGCGAGGTATTTCCCCGGAAACTTGCTCCAGTAGACCTCTTGGTAACGCTCGTCATCGCCCCAAATGCCTCGCAACATGCCGGGCCATGGGTGGGTCATCATGAGCATGCCGCCCTGGTTGGTGCCGACTGGCTGGCCCTCTTCGTCGACGATCGCGGGGATTACTCCGGGCAGCGGCTTGGTGCAACTGCCCGGCTTGGTGGCAATGGCGCCAGGCAGCGGACTCATCATGATGCCGCCGGTCTCGGTTTGCCACCAGGTGTCGACGATCGGACAGCGCTCGCCGCCAATTTTTTTGTGGTACCACATCCAGGCTTCAGGGTTGATGCCTTCGCCGACGGTGCCCAAGAGCCGTAGACTGGAGAGGTCGTGCTTATCGACGTGCTCGTCGCCCCACTTGATGAAGGCACGAATGGCCGTCGGGGCGGTGTAGAAGATTGTTACTTTGTATTTTTCGACGATCTCCCAAAACCGGCCTTCGTCGGGATGATTGGGCGCGCCTTCGTACATGACGCAGGTGGCACCAGCCGAGAGAGGGCCGTAGACGATGTAGCTGTGGCCGGTGATCCAACCGCAGTCGGCCGTACACCAATAAACATCCTCGTCGCGATGGTCGAAAACCCACTGAAAAGTTTTCTTGGCGTAGAGATTGTAGCCGGCGGTCGTGTGCTGGATGCCTTTGGGTTTGCCGGTCGAGCCGCTGGTGTAGAGGATAAAGAGCGGGGCTTCGCTGTCGAGTGGCTCGGCGGGGCAATCGCCCGAGGCCTCGGCCATGAGGTCATGCCACCAGAAATCGCGGCCCGGTTTCATTTCGACCGTTTCGTCGACCCGATTGAGAACGAGGCACTTTTCGACGGTCGGGGATTTTTCCAGCGCCTCGTCAACGATTTTTTTGAGCGGCAGGGCCTTGCCACGACGCCAGCCGGCGTCGGCAGTGATTTGAAGTTTTGCGCTCGCGTCGTTGTTGCGGTCGGCGATCGCCTCAGCAGAAAATCCGGCGAAGATGACCGAATGGATCGCGCCGATCCGTGCGCAGGCCAACATGGCGATCGCCAACTCGGGGACCATGGGCATGTAAATCGAAACGACATCGCCTTGGCCGATGCCGAGGCTCTTCATGCAATTGGCCGCCTTGCAGACTTCGCGGTGCAGTTCGGTGTAAGTCAGCGTTCGGCTGTCGCCCGGCTCGCCTTCCCAAATGATGGCGATCTTGTCGCCGAGGCCGGCGTCGATGTTTCGGTCGAGGCAGTTGTAGCTGACATTGGTTTTGCCGCCAACAAACCACTGGGCATGGGGTTCGTTCCAAACCAGCGTCTCGGTGAACGGCTCGAACCAGTGGAGCTCTTCGCGGGCTAGCTCGGCCCAAAACTTAGGCGGATCGGCCTTGGCTTGGTCCCAGAGAGCTTGATATTCGTCGAGCGACTTGATTCGCGACTTGGACGCAAACTCTGCACTGGGCGGAAAGAGACGCGATTCTTGCATCACGGTATCGATTTGTCCGCTGCTGTCGCTCATCGGTTTGGATCCTTGACGTGAAAAGTAAACATGTGTTCGAACCGCGATTCTATCCGTTTGGGCGTGCATAGCAAGTTGCCGCTAAGCCGCGAGCGGCCGCTCGCGGCTTAGCGATGCGCCCGTAACCTTTGTGCATAGGGCGAATTTGGGCTGTGCCCAGGGTGTAACGGCCAATCGTCGTATAGCGTAACAAACGGCCACTGCTGTCGCGGTCGCCCAATTTCCAGCGGGTTTCGCTCGATGTACTCGATTACACGGCGCACCGCGCTAGGCCGATCAAGAAATCGCTTCCAACCGCCGACGGTCCAGACGGGATGCTCTGACACACGACACTCCTCGTAAACTAGCCGCTGGCGGCTTAGCGATTGCAGATTCTCAATCATTTCTTCAGCCGTGTGTTTGTGTTTGCGAATGATGAGGTGGACGTGGTCGGGCATGATCGTGCAGGCGTAACAGGTGTAGCGGCTTTTGGTGATGCAATTTGCTAAGCCTCGAGCGGCGACAGTGATTGCTTTTCGGTCGAATTTCAGGAGATCGTGACGGAGGAGTTTATTGGCGAGGTTGTAGAATTCATGGATTTCTTGTTTTTTCGGTTGATTCGTCCGGCGCCCGTAGTGCAGGTCGCCTAGTTCGGCGAGCGACGCATTGCGGACAATCTTCGAACCGCTGCCGCGCGGATCATTGGGCAACCACCAGCCGTAGGCCGTCCAGATGAGATGATGGGCGATGACCAGGGGCTTTGGCATGACAGGGCCTTTCGTTCGCGGAATGTGTATAAACGTACACTACCGAAGGGCTTTGGGGCTGTCAAGGTTTTTGCTAAGCCGCAAGCGGGCTTAGCGCGCAAAAAAAACCCACTAGAGAACGGCTAGCTCTCTAGTGGGTTTCTCAAATCAATATGGTTAGGTGCCCGACCCGAAGGCCTGGCCGACTTCTATGCCATCACAAGGACTGTCCCCATTTGTTTATTTCAACCGTCACCGGTTGAGATAATTTCATCAAGAGTTCTCATACAAAGATGATTGTCTCGACGTTCTAATTATCCTTAGAAAGGAGGTGATCCAGCCGCAGGTTCCCCTACGGCTACCTTGTTACGACT
>JAADIN010000239.1 GCA_013151315.1 Planctomycetota bacterium
TCGCCGCCAAACTTGTCGATCAGGGCTCGGGCAACTTCAAAAGCGACGACGCTCTCAATAATCACACTCGCAGCCGAAACGGCGCAAACATCGCTCCGCTCATAACTGGCTTCTTCAGGCTGTTTCGTATCGAGATTCACCGACGCTAGCGGCTTGGCAAGCGTGCTGATCGGTTTTTTTGCGGCGCGAATGACGATCGGCTGCCCGTTGGTCATGCCCGCCTCGATCCCACCGGCGTTGTTCGTTGGCCGCTCGTAACCCAGGGTCGGCGTATCGCGTCGGCTCTTGTCGTACTGAATCGGATCGTGGACCTGCGAACCGGGCCGCCGGGCCGCCTCAAAACCGAGACCAATCTCGACACCTTTGATCGCCTGCACCGCCATCACCGCTTGGGCCAACCGCCCGTCGAGCTTCCTATCCCACTGGGCATGGGTTCCCAAACCAAAGGGCACGCCCTCGACGCGCACCTCAAGGATTCCGCCGAGCGTGTCGCCCTCTTTGCCAGCTTGATCGATAAGCTTCATGATTGCAGGGTCACGCTCGAGGTTGAGCCCATAAATTTCGCTCTTGTCGCGAATCGCCCGCAGCTCTTCAAGCGTGCCCTCAACTGGCTCAATGACTTCGCCGCCCAATTCGGCAACGTAGCCAAACACGATAATTCCAAACTCGCCGAGCAACTGCTTGGCCAATGCGCCAGCCGCAACTCGAACCGCCGTCTCGCGAGCCGAAGCTCTCTCGAGCACGCCCCGAATGCTGCCCAGATATTTGATCGCACCCGTCAGATCGCCATGCCCGGGGCGCGGCCGAGGCAAATCGTCGAGCCGTTCGAGTTTATAGTCGCGGTTGATGACCTCCAGCGCAATCGGGCTGCCAATCGTGACGCCTTTCCAGATGCCAGTGCGAACGTCGACCGTGTCGGTCTCGATCCGTTGCCGTCCCCCGCGCCCGTAGCCACCCTGGCGACGCTTCAGGTCGTAGTCGATAGCATCCGTATCGATGGTCACCCCGGCAGGAAACCCATCGACCAGCGCCAGCAAGGTCTTCCCGTGAGATTCTCCAGCGGTCCAATAGCGCAGCATGTCGTGAGTTCACCAAAAAAAAGACGGAAGTTAGCCCTGGCTGCCAAGCCGGCAGCGGAAGGTTAGATACCAAGAGTCGCCTACGCAAGGCGAGCAAGCTCGCTTTTCACCATAGATTCTACACCAAAAGGCCTAAAGAGACAGGACTAGCGAAGCGAGGGGGACTGGGGAGGGGTAATGAAGTCGCGTCGCAAATTGACTCGACCACCCATTGTGATATAAAATGCTGTTATGGCTATCCTACTCACCGAAGAGCAATCCCAGGCATTGACTCAAAATCTGCCCGTCGAAATTACGACGCCAGATGGCGGTGTGTTTTACCTGCTGTCGTCGGATCAATATGGCAAAGTTCGGGCCATCTTCGACGACGATCTCGACCCTCGTTCGATGTACCCACAAATGGCGAAAACATTCGGGGCTGCGGGGTGGGATGACGCGGAAATGGATGTGTACGATGAACTCGACCCGCGTCACACATTATGAATGTCGATCGTGGTGACATTGTCTTAATCGATTACCCCCATAGCCGCGGCGGCGGGACGAAAGTTCGGCCCGTACTCGTAATTCAGAATGACCACGATAATCGTCGTTTAGTCAACACGATCATCGCGCAGATCACAAGCCGGACAGACCGTACCGACCGTGAACCGGTGCAACTTCTCGTTGATCTTGCTACGCCAGCAGGACAGAAATCGGGGCTTCGCACCAACTCGGTAGTGAACTGTGCCAACCTCTTCACTGTCCACCGGGACGATGTGCTCCGAAAACTGGGCAATCTTCCTGCCGCGATGATGCGGCAAGTTGACGAGTGCCTCAGGAAGGCTTTGGATGTCAAATAATCTCCCGCCATTAGCGGGGGAGAACTAACTCCCGCGTCAAAAATTCCTCACCTTGAGTTGTACTCAATTTGAAAAGAATTGTAGAAGTGAATGATGGAGGCAGGCGGTAAACCCTAATCCGATCCGCAAAGCAAACTCCTGGACCAGCTGGGTGAGGACTACTGATGGAAGCCTTTGAAGATCCGTTCAAGGGCACCGAAGTGGAAGTGGCATTCACATCACGAGGCTCCATCCAATGAATATCCCCATCGTGCGTCTCAACAAGCAAGATGGTATTCTCAGGACCATCAGAAATATCTTCCAATTTCGTGGTTGCTTTCCCTGGAAAGATTGTATTGGCACCCTGAATAATTCCGTAGTTGGTCATTTGTGTCCGACCTCTATCTGCACCGCTTGGACACTGAAACATCTCAAGACGAATCTTGTCGGCAAGCAATCGGTTATTCGGGCCGTTCCATGGTTCACTGAACAGATATTGATCGTATATTTTCTGTGTTTCCAAAAAAGGAAGCACCTGAACTCGCCAACTATGCCACGGTTGCCCATCAGCTCCTACCTGAAACGCAGCGGGAAAATTTCCGTGAAAATCTTGGTAGAGGATCAAAGCAAGTTGAATTTGGTTCATGTTACCCACACATGAGCCCGCTCGTGCAGCTTCACGAGCCTTGAGAATTGCCGGCACGATTATTGCGGCCAGACTTCCAATAATGGCTAGAACAACGATCAGTTCGTTTCGGGTAAATGCTTTGCGTTTCAACATCAGATCGTTCCGAAAAATAGGCTCGCCATTACTTCCAAGAAAACCCCGCCCCCGTAATCCGTTCGCAAGCCTCGATATATTTCCCGCGTGTCCCCGCCACCACGTCGACCGGCAGTTCTGGCGGTTCGCTGTTTTTGTCCCAGCCGCTCGTGCTGAGCCAATCCCGCACAAACTGTTTGTCGAACGACGTCTGGCTTCGGCCCGGCTCGTACTGGTCGGCGGGCCAAAATCGGGAACTGTCGGGCGTCATCACTTCGTCGATGAGAATCAACTCGCCATCGACCCGCCCAAATTCAAACTTGGTATCTGCCAAAATAATGCCTGCCGATTGGGCATGCTCGACGCCGTGCTGATAAATTTCAAGACTGCGGCGACGAAGCTCCTCGGCCAGCTCGCTGCCAATCGCTTGGCACATACGCTCGAAAGAAATGTTCT